>NZ_JAKNRV010000039.1:0-22958 GCF_023072625.1 Pseudomonas emilianonis | reverse complement strand
AAGGCCAACAACGGCACGGCCTACCGCTACCCGTGGACCTGGCGGCTGATCAAGTAAACAGGCGCGCACAAAAAAACCGACAGCGATGTCGGTTTTTTTGTACCTGGACAAAGACCTCAGATGGTCAACACCCTCAGCGCACACGCACAAGAGAATGCACAAATCATTCCGGTCAGCGTGTTCTGGGGGCAGTCGCCCGACAGCGAGTCCAGCCCCTGGAAACTGCTGTTCGCCGACAGCTGGGCCGTCACCGGGCGCCTGCGCCGGCTGCTGAGCATCCTGATCCTCGGGCGCAAGACCCGCGTGCAATTCTCCGCGCCAATCAACCTGCGTGAATTGATCGAGCACAATAAAGGCCACGAACGCACCGTGCGCATGGCCCAACGCATCCTGCGCGTACACTTTCGTAACCTGAAAACCGCAGTGATCGGCCCCGACCTGTCCCACCGCCGTAACCTGGTGAAGGGCCTGGTGAATATGCCGCTGGTGCGCCAGGCCATCCTTGATGAAGCCGAACGCGAAAAGATCAGCCCGGAAAAAGCCAAGGCCCAGGCGCTGCGCTACGGCAATGAAATTGCCTCGGACTACACCTACACCGCGATCCGCTTCCTGGAAGTGGTGCTGAGCTGGTTCTGGAACAAGATCTACGACGGCATCAAGGTCAATAACATCGAGGGCGTGCAAAAGGTTGCCCAGGGTTACGAAGTGATCTACGTCCCCTGTCACCGTAGCCACATCGACTACCTGCTGCTGTCCTACCTGCTGTTCAAGAACGGCCTGACACCGCCGCACGTTGCCGCCGGCATCAACCTGAACATGCCGGTGATCGGCAGCCTGCTGCGCCGAGGCGGTGCGTTTTTCATGCGGCGCACCTTCAAGGGCAATCCGCTGTACACCTCGGTGTTCAACGAATACCTGCATACCCTGTTCACCAAGGGGTTCCCGGTGGAGTACTTCGTCGAAGGCGGACGTTCGCGCACCGGGCGCATGCTGCAACCGAAAACCGGCATGTTGGCGATCACGTTGCGCAGTTTCCTGCGCTCCTCGCGTATGCCGATCGTGTTCGTGCCGGTGTATATCGGCTATGAGCGTGTGCTCGAAGGCCGCACCTACCTCGGTGAGTTGCGCGGTGCGAGCAAGAAGAAAGAGTCGATCTTCGATATTTTCAAGGTGGTCGGTGCGCTCAAGCAGCGTTTTGGCCAGGTCGCCGTCAACTTCGGTGAACCGATCAAACTGGCGCAATTCCTCGATGCCGAGCAACCGGGCTGGCGCGCCCAGGAACTGGGGCCCCACTACAAACCGGCGTGGCTCAACCAAACCACCAACCGCCTCAGCGAACAGGTGGCGCGCCACTTGAACGAAGCGGCAGCGATCAACCCGGTGAACCTGGTGGCCCTGGCGTTGCTGTCGACCACGCGCCTGGCCCTGGATGAACAGGCCATGGCCCGCCAGTTGGACCTGTACCTGGCGCTGCTGCGCCGTGTGCCCTACTCGCCCTATACCACCCTGCCCGAAGGGGATGGCATGGCGCTGATCAAACACGTCAAGGACATGAACCTGCTGTCGGAACAGAGCGATGCCCTCGGCAAGATTCTGTACCTGGACGAGCAAAACGCGGTCCTGATGACCTACTACCGCAATAACGTGCTGCATATCTTTGCCTTGCCGGCGCTGCTGGCGAGCTTCTTCCAGAGCAGCTCGCGCATGAGCCGCGAGCAGATTCTGCGCTACACCCATGCGCTGTACCCGTACCTGCAATCGGAGCTGTTTATCCGCTGGTCGATGGAGGAACTGGACCCGGTGATCGACCAATGGCTGGAGGCGTTTGTCGAACAAGGCCTGCTGCGCTTCGAGAACAACGTGTACCTGCGCCCGGCGCCAAGTTCGCGGCACTTTGTGCTGCTGACACTGCTGTCCAAAAGCATCGCCCAGACCCTGCAACGCTTCTACATGGCGATCTCGCTGCTGCTCAACAGCGGCCAGAGCAGCATCAGCGCCGAAGAGCTGGAAGACCTGTGTACGATCATGGCCCAGCGCCTATCGATCCTGCATGGCCTCAACGCCCCGGAGTTCTTCGACAAGAGCCTTTTCCGACATTTTATTCAGACGTTGCTGGAGCAAGATGTGCTGCGCCGCGACGAAGCCGGCAAGTTGAGCTATCACGACCAGCTCGGTGATCTGGCTGAGGGCGCGGCTAAACGGGTGCTGCCGGCCGAGATTCGTTTGTCGATCCGTCAGGTCGCCCTGCATCGCGTCGACGGCGCGGCCGAAGCGCCGGTCGAAGCGCCGGTCGAAGCTGAAGCCCTCAAACCGGAATAAAGCCGCTAGATTGAATAAGGCGTCGCAGGGTTACGGCGCCGTTGAAAAGGAGCTACACCATGAAAAAGATCATCCTCCTGGGCCTGACCGCCCTGCTCGGAGCCTGTCATTCGATGAACCCCGCGCCCAAGGCCAGCCTTGATGGCGAAGTGTTCTACCTGCAACGCATCGCGCTGCCGCCGACGGCCATCTTGAGCGTCAGCCTGCAGGACGTATCGCTGATGGACGCTCCGGCCGTGACCCTGGCCGAGCAGAAAGGCCCGGTCAAAGGCCAGGTGCCGCTGCCGTTCCACTTGAGCTACGACCCGGCCCAGGTCAAGCCGGGCCACAGTTACTCGGTCAGCGCTCGCATCGAAGTAGACGGCAAGCTACTGTTTATCACCACCGAGCGGCACGCCGTGCAACTCAATGGTCAAGACTCCCAACCGCTGCGCCTGCGGGTTGACGCGGTCGCACACTGATTATTTGCAGATCATAAGGAAGCGTCCATGCTCCGTAATTCCCTTCGCCTCACTGCCCTGTGCGCCGGCCTGCTGCTCGGTGCCAATGCCATGGCGCTGTCCCTTGGCAGCCTGTCCCAGGGCGACGCCACCGGCGGCCTCAAGGATGCTTTGACCCAAGGCGCGCAGATCGCCGTGAAACAACTGGGTGTACCGGGTGGTTTCAGCAACAACCCCGAAGTCAAGATCGGCCTGCCGGGAAAACTGGGCAAAGTCGCCGACAAGCTGAAGATGTTCGGCATGGGTGAACAGGTCGAGCAGCTCGAAACCAGCATGAACAAAGCCGCTGAGACCGCCGTGACCCAGGCCCAGCCAATCCTGGTCAACGCGGTGAAAAACATGAGCGTGACCGACGCCAAGGGCATCCTCACCGGCGGCCAGGACTCGGCCACCCAGTACCTGAACAAAAGCAGCCGCGAAGCCATCCGCGCCAAGTTCCTGCCGATCGTCAAGGCCGCCACCGACAAGGTCGGCGTGGCCCAGCAGTACAACGCCCTGGCAGGCAAGGCCGCAGCGTTTGGCGCGGTCGATGCCAACAGTGCCACCGTCGAAAACTACGTGACGGAACAAGCGCTGGATGGTTTGTTCAAGATGATTGCGCAGCAGGAAGAGACGATTCGCAAAAACCCGGCCGCTGCGGCGACCAGTTTGGCGAAGAAGGTGTTTGGCGCGCTTTAACGCCACACGAGGTGAGCAGAAAAAAGGCCCTGACATCGTCAGGGCCTTGTTTTTTTCGCCGAACCGTCCATCAAGCCCCCGAACCAAGCGCCCCATGCTCACGCCCGGCGGCGTTGACGAATAGGCTCAATAGTGGATGTGCGAAGCGCGTCGAGCGGCCCCGTGAGACATGTGCGTGCTATGAGAGCTGGACGAAGCCGTATTGACGTTATGGTTATCGTTGTTGATATTAATATTGATATCGCGATTGGCGTTTGGCTGATTCTGTCCAAACATATTTCCAAGCCCAAGCATCGAGCCCGCGAATTGCATCGGTAACGCCAGCAAAGGTAAAAGCATACACACCCCGTCCTATTCAGATTAATGCCCACTCCCCGCCCCGCATCTCATACGCGGGAACCGCTCGGTCGGCTAATCCTGTGTGGACGCAAGGGTAAAAACGGTTCCTTCCTGCGTGTGAAATACTGCGTCGCTTCAGTTGAAAATCGAGTCAGCCAGGCGCCCCAGTAGAACCGTGGCAAAACACCCAATGGCCACCGCGGTAGCCCGGTTGATGTTCAACGGCGTCAGCCACGCCTTTTGACCCCCTTCGAACCGACTGCCCAGCAAGATCCAGGCAGACCCTACAGGTATCACCACCAACGCAAGCGTGGACATGAACTCGGCGTACCCTGGCAGCGTGGCAAATGCGCTGATCGGGGCAATAAACGAAACAATCAGCAGGCCCTTGGGGTTCACCACCGTCAGCCAGAAGAAGTACCACCCGGAGAAGCGGTCCGTGCCAGGGTCGACAGCAGTGCTCTTGCGTTGCCACAAAGTGAAGGACAGTTGAAGCAGATAGCAGACGGCAGCCGTCTGCGTGACTTTCACGGCCCAGGGAGACCAGGCCGACACATAGAACAACACGGCCCCCCAAACAGAAACCTGAAGCAGGTACGCCAGGCATTCGATAAATGCCATGCGCCATGAAGCTGCAAACCCAAACAGTACCCCTGCACGCATTAACAGGGTATTGGTCGGCCCAGGCACGACCAGTAGCAACACCAGTGCAGAAACGGTCCCAAACATAAAAACTATCCTCGCTCGGAAATAATCAATGGTCTTTCCACCGACAGCGCTATTGCGTCAGCGTGAATGACCAGGCGACCGTCGCTATCATCAAAATCGCGAAGCTTACGTTAAGTCGTCGGTTCCACGTGGGATGGATGAATAACTTGCGCATCCTGCTGCCCGCGTAGAGCCACAGAAAGTCGAAGACCACACACACCAGCAGACAGATCAATGCTTTCGTCGCCTGCTCCCAGGCAGCTGTAGTGCCCAGGGTGAAACTGCCCAACAACGCGGCAAATGCGGCATAGGCCTTGACATTCGCAACACCCAGCACAAACCCCGCGCCCCAGCCCGGTGTAAACACGGACTGCTCGTCCCTGATGGGCGGCGCAGTGCCAATGCGGTAGGCCAGCCACAAAATATAAACTACGGAGATGACCGTCAGTGCCGTCGCCAGCACCGGAAAGCTGTGCAAAACCACATACAGGCCCGTGGCGACCAATGCCATGGCGATCACCAACCCCAGCGTGATCCCTACGAAAAACCGGGTCGAACGCCGCATGCCATAAGCGGCCCCGCTCGCCGCCAACGCCAGGGTGGCAGGACCCGGGCTGGCAAGCAGGGCGATGGCGGCGACGGCAAAGGTGAATAGCGCCGGGTAAACGGACAGTGCAGTGTCGGGCATACAGATCCCCTCAGAAGAATATTCGTAATGGCTTAGCGAGGCAGCCCCTGTTCATGGCAGTAATAAACGGTCCTGTGATTCTTCATAAAGTCGATCACGCCATTGGCGACCGCCATAGGATCTTCTTGATGCAGCAGTACCTTGGCAATCTGCTCGGCGATCCAAGCCATCTCGCGTTCTTTCATTCCCAAGCGGGTCACTTCGACGGTGCCCAACCGAATGCCCGTTTCGTTGTAGGGGTCTGTATCCCAAGGCAGCGGCATCTCGTTGGCAATGATATTGGCAGCCTCCAGCCGCCGCACCGCTTCGCGGCCACAGGCAAAAGGTTTTGAATCGATCACGATCTGGTGAGTGCGGGTGTAGCCCTGCTCTCGATAGAAGGCATTCACACCCCAGTGCTCCAGGTGCAGCGCCAACGCCTGTGCATTACTGACCACTTGTTTCATGTAGGCCTGCCCGTATTCCAACATCTCCGTCGCCGCCACGGCGAGTGCCGCGACCCGATTGATTTGATGGCTGCCCGTCAGCGTCGGGAAAATCGCCTCATGCAAAGGTGACGTCAATCTCGCGTCGTTCCACACAATCACGCCGCCTTGGGGGCCACTGAAGGTCTTCCCGGAGGAACCGGTCATCAGGTCGGCGCCCTCAGCCAATGGGTCCTGAAACAGGCCCGCGCTGATCAGGCCCAATTGGTGCGCAGCGTCAAAATAGACTTTGCCGTCCCACGGAGAAACGATGCCTTTGATGTCGGCAACAGGCAGGGGAAAAAGGGTCAGCGTCATACCCAAGCCAATCACTTTTGGCTTCATGACTCGGGCAATTTCGCTAAACCGCGTAAGATCAATATCCGCAGTTTTGTGGATATAGGGAATGTCCCATACCTTGAGCCCGCGCACCCCGGGAGGCCCGTTGGTTCTGTTACTGGTGTCTCCGCCTCTGATCACCGGTACGGTCATGACACTGTCCTCAGGGCGAGCGAGGGCCGTATAGGCCGCAAGCACCGCCGCCATGCCGCCCATCAATCGATGATCGGCATGCTCGGCACGAAACGCGATTTTCAGCAGTTCCACGCAGAGCGATTCCAGCTCGTCGATATTCTTCATCCCTGAGAAGAAGCGGTTGTCCCGCCCGATATGCCCGCCCGATGCACGGGTGCCCACCTCACTGGACAGCAGAGCGCGCACGGACGGGCTGGTGGGTGACTCGGCGGCGACGAGATTGATGCACTGCTGGCCACGCCACTGTTCATTTCTAGAGACTGCCGCCCTGACCAAGTCGGCCATTGCTGCGTGTGACTGCGCCTGTTTGAGTAAGGTACTGGCCTGCTGAAGGCATTGAGTGTCGTGCATGATCATCATCCCGTATGTCCATATAACAGCCGGATCGCCGTGCTTTACGTCAGACTTTTTGCCGCCTGCGCGTGCTCGTCTTCCCACCAGCGGTCATTGCCATGCAGGTTTCGACTGAGGTCTTTTTCAGCGGCCCAGGTCATGTTGAGGATGATCCGGGTAGCGTCCTCATTAAGTGGGATGGTGCGATGCAGCGTGGTGTCCGTGCGCAGGAAATAAACATCACCCGTATTGAAACCGTAGGTGGCAATCGGGTTGCTGCACAAAAGCTCGTGAATCCTGGGGTTGGCTTTGTCCCACGAAGTGTGAGGAACGCATTGCAGCATCCCTCCTTTTGCGATGGGCGGCGTTTCGATAATCCAGATCAGCGCGAAACTGTAATCGCCCCAATGCCAGCCATGGGTATCGCCTTTACGCTCCTGCTTGGTAATCAGGTACTCCTCGTCCTTGGAGACCGATGGGACGATCCGTGTATCTGCAATCTGGGACAACGTGTCGAGCAATACCTGGCACTTCGACAGCGAGTTGATCATAGGGCTGTTTTCAGCGATGAATTCGCTGCGCACGACGCTCATATAGCGAGGCGTATTGTCAGTAGTTGCCAAGTGCAGGTCGCGGCGTTCGAGTTGCCGATCAATCAACCCCTTGACTTCAGCTGTTATGTTTTCGCGCAAGTGATCGTCGACAATATCGCGCAACTTTAAAAACCCATTTCGGGCAAACTCATGACGCAATGAAAATATCTTTTCGGCAGGAAAGTTATTATTGTGATGTTGTTGCAAGCTAGCCACATCAAGTACGTAGTTCATTTCGTTCCCTCGACAATGTAGATCAAGTTGAAATAGAAACATCACAGCACGCCGTTAAGTGAGCTGCGCAGTACTGCAGAGACTGCTGGCAAAACAATAGTTAGCCGCGTTGAAAAAATCCATTCATTTTTCATCGATCTGTGGTATGTAAGATTTTCATGCTATTCCATCAATATTCGTAAGGTCCATCTAATGAAAAAGCTTACAAAGAGCGACCAGAGGCTAGACCCTATTGACCGCGCTCTGATTGTCGCCCTTCACCAGAACGCCCGCACGTCTATTCGCGCCCTTAGCCGGCAAGTGGGATTGTCCGCCCCCGGTTGCAGTGAACGCCTCAAGCGTCTTGAAGTGGCGGGCGTCATCAGTGGGTTCAGCGTTGAGTTGGACGCCCAGGCACTGGGCTTTGCGTTGCAAGCACTGGTCAGGGTTAAACCCTTTACCGGAAAGTTCCAACAAGTGGAACAGTTGCTCGCGCAAATGGCTGAATGTGTTGTGTGCTACAAAATTACCGGGGACGACAGTTTTGTCTGCCATCTTTATACCGATTCCGTTAGCCACCTGGATCTTACACTACAAAAAATCTCACCCCTGGCCGACACTAATACATCGATTATAAAAACCGTCGAGAAGAAACTGCCTTCCCTCTGACTGGACCGGTGGGAGATATCCAGGCGCTATTGGCAGCTGTCGGGTTTAAGGCTTTCCCCACTAACTGAATTCTGTTTCTAACGCACATCAGGCGCAGGTACTTATCTACATACGCCTATTTTCATTATGCTTAGTCACTCGCTTTCTTGACACGGAACCAGGCTGCGTAAAGCGCGGGCAGAAACAACAACGTCAACGCCGTCGCCACAATCAACCCGCCCATGATCGCCACCGCCATCGGTCCGAAGAACACGCTGCGGGACAGCGGGATCATCGCCAGTACCGCCGCAAGGGCTGTGAGAACAATCGGCCGGAAACGTCGGACGGTGGCTTCGATAATCGCCTGCCACGGCGCCAGTCCAGCCTTGATGTCCTGTTCGATCTGGTCCACCAGGATCACCGAGTTGCGCATGATCATCCCTGACAGGGCGATGGTGCCGAGCATCGCCACGAAGCCGAAGGGTTGGCGGAACACCAGCAGGAACAGCGTGACCCCGATCAGGCCCAGGGGCGCCGTGAGAAATACCATCACCGTGCGTGAGAAGCTGCGTAGTTGCAGCATCAGCAACGTCAGCACCACCACGATAAACAGCGGCACGCCGGCCTTGACCGAATTCTGCCCACGGGCGGAATCCTCGACGGTTCCGCCGACGTCCAGTAGGTAACCGTCCGGCAGTTCGGCGCGCACGCCTTCGAGGGTCGGCAGGATCTGCTGAACCAGGGTCGCCGGTTGTTCCTTGCCGTAGATGTCGGCGCGCACGGTCACGGTGGGCAGGCGATTGCGGTGCCAGATGATGCCTTCTTCGAAGCCGTATTCGAGGGTCGCGATCTGCGACAGCGCGACGCTTTTACCGTTGTCCGTCGGTACGGCCAGGCTGGGCAGCAGCGACAGTTCGGTGCGCTCGTAAACGGTGCCGCGCAGGAGGATTTCGATCAACTCGTTGTCCTCCCGGTACTGGCTGACGCTGGCACCGGTCAGAGAACTCTGCAGAAATTTCGACAGGTTGGCGGTGCTCACACCAAGGGCGCGCGCGCGGTCCTGGTCAATATTGAGGTAGACAACTTTGCTCGGCTCCTCCCAGTCCAAATGCACGTTCACCACGTGGGTATTTTCGCGCACCTTGGCCGCCACTTTCCGCGCCAGGGCACGGACTTCTTCGATGTGCTCGCCGGTCACGCGAAACTGCACCGGGTAACCCACGGGAGGGCCGTTTTCCAGGCGTGTGACGCGTGAACGCAGCTCGGGAAAATGCTCGTTGAGGGTTTGGATCAACCAGATACGCAGGCTTTCGCGCTCCTCGATGGACTTGGCCAACACCACAAATTGCGCAAAGCTGGCGGCCGGCAGTTGCTGGTCGAGGGGCAGATAGAAGCGCGGCGAGCCGGTGCCGACATAGGCCACGTAGTTGTCGATGCCGGCGTGCTCCTTGAGCAGGGCTTCCAGGCGCTTGACCTGGCCAGCGGTGTTGCTCAGAGACGCGCCCTCGGTGAGTTTCAGGTCGACCATCAACTCCAGGCGGCCGGAAGCCGGGAAGAACTGTTGCGGCACAAAACGAAACAGCGCGACCGAGCCGATAAACAGCAGCAGGGTCAGGACGATCACGGTCTTGCGTCGAGTGACGCACCACTCGACCAAACGTCTGACACGCTGGTAGAACGGTGTGCCGTAGGGATCGGCACCGTCGGCACCGTGTTTGGCCGCATGAATTTTCGCCAGGTCCGGCAGGAGTTTTTCGCCCAGATACGGCACGAACACCACGGCAGCGATCCACGAGGCGAGCAACGCGATGGTCACCACCTGGAAGATCGAGCGAGTGTATTCACCGGTACTCGATTGCGCGGTGGCGATCGGCAGGAAGCCGGCTGCCGTGATCAGCGTACCGGTCAGCATCGGGAACGCGGTGCTGGTCCAGGCGAAACTGGCCGCTTTAAGCCGGTCGTAACCCTGCTCCATTTTGATCGCCATCATTTCCACGGCGATGATCGCGTCATCCACCAGCAAGCCCAGGGCCAGCACCAGGGCGCCGAGGGAAATCTTGTGCAGGCCGATGCCGAGGTAATACATGCTGGCAAAGGTCATTGCCAGCACCAGCGGAATCGCCAGGGCCACCACCATGCCAGTGCGCACGCCGAGGGAGAAAAAGCTCACCAGCAAGACTATGGCCAGCGCCTCGGCCAACACTTGGACGAATTCTCCGACACCGGTTTTCACCGCAGCCGGTTGGTCCGACACCTTGCGCAGTTGCATGCCCGCCGGAAGGTTCTTCTGCAGGCGTGCGAACTCACCTTCGAGGGCTTTGCCCAATACCAGAATGTCGCCGCCCTCATGCATGGCGACGGCCAGACCGATCGCGTCTTCGCCCATATAGCGCATGCGCGGTGCCGGTGGATCATTGAAACCACGGTGAATATCGGCCACGTCGCCAATACGGAAGGTGCGGTCGCCTACGCGAATCGGGAAGCTACGGATCTCTTCCACACTCTTGAAATTGCCCGACACCCGCAGTTGCACGCGCTCAGTCGGGGTTTCAAAGAAGCCGGCCGTGGAGACGGCGTTCTGTTCCTGCAACGCTTGTTGTACGGCGGCCAGCGGTAAGCCGAGGGTGGCGAGTTTGAGGTTGGACAACTCGATCCAGATCTTCTCATCCTGCAGGCCGAGCAGTTCGACCTTGCCCACATCCGGCACGCGTTGCAGTTGAATCTGGATGCGGTCGGCGTAGTCCTTGAGCACCGCATAGTCAAAACCGTCGCCGGTCAGGGCGTAGATGTTGCCAAAGGTGGTGCCGAATTCATCGTTGAAAAACGGCCCCTGGATATCCGGCGGCAAGGTCTGGCGAATATCGCTGATCTTCTTGCGCACCTGATACCACAGCTCGGGAATCTGCGCCGAGCGCATGGCATCGCGGGCGACGAAAGTGACCTGGGACTCGCCGGGGCGCGAGAAAGAGACAATGCGCTCGTACTCGCCGGTCTCCATCAGCTTTTTCTCGATGCGTTCGGTGACCTGGCGCGACACCTCCTGGGCCGTGGCTCCGGGCCAGTTGGTCTTGATCACCATGGCCTTGAAGGTGAACGGCGGGTCTTCGCTTTGCCCCAGCTTGGTGTAGGACAGAGTGCCGACCACCGCCAGCAGGATCATCAGGAACAGTACGATCTGGCGATTACGCAACGCCCATTCGGAAAGATTGAAACCCATCGGGGACTACTCCTTGACCGCCAGATTCACCACCCGGTTGGAGCGATCCACCGGGCGCACTTGTTGGCCCTCATGGAGCACATGGACACCGGCGGCAATCACCCAATCGGTGGGGCTCAAGCCTTCGAGCACGGGTACGGTTTTTTCGCCAAAGGCGCCGATACGCACCGGGGTACGCACAAGGGTGTTATCCGGTTGCACGCGCCAGACGTAGGACGCGCCGTTCTCCGAGCTCAGGGCGGACAGCGGCACCGACAGCGGAATAACGCCATCGGCCTGTATGAAAACGCGGGCGCTCTGGCCCAGTTCTGCCGGAACCTTGCCACCGCTGAAGGCAATGCGAGCGGCGAAAGTGCGCGATTTCGGATCGGCGGCGGGCGACAGTTCACGAATACGTCCGGCAAACCGCTGGTCCGGCTGGCTCCACAATTCGACCGACACCGGCTGACCGACCTTGAACCGGCCGAAGCCTTGCTCGGGCAGGCTGATCAGCACTTCACGCTCGCCATCGGTGGCCAGGGTGAACACGGTCTGGCCGGCGGACACCACCTGGCCGACTTCCACCGCGCGTTTGGCGACGACACCATCCTGCGGGGCACGGAGTACGGCATAACCGGCCTGGTTACTGGACACATCGAACTCGGCCTTGATCTGCTTGAGGCGTGCTTCACCCGATCGGTAGAGATTTTCCGCATTGTCGTACTGGGAACGGCTGACCATCTGACGGTCCATCAGGGTCTTGTAGCGGTCACGCTCGGCACGTACCAGCCTCAGGTTGGCCTCGGCGGCGGTCACCTGGGCGCGAGTGGCTTCCAGTTGCAGGCGCACATCCTGCGGGTCGAGTTCCGCCAACGGTTGATTGGCCTTGACCCGCGCGCCCTCTTCCACCTGCCGCTTGCTGACCTTGCCGCCGATGCGAAAGGCCAGGTCCGGCTCATAGCGGGCGCGCACCTCGCCCGGATAGCTGTCCATCGCCTGCGCCGAAGGCTGTGGTTGCACCACCATGGCCGGGCGGAGGGTGGTCTGGGCCGACTCTTCATGGCCGCAGGCGGCGAGTAGAACGACCAGACTGGCAGGCAACGCAAGGGGCAAGAGAATGCTGCGCATGCTGAAGGACCTTTCGCAAATGGAGCTTGGAATAATTATACTGGACAGTATGTTATTAATACCAAACTCACCAGTCCAGTATTAAAGGCGGAAATGTCCTACAATCCTGTCAGCACCAACAGCCCTGGGCGTCCCAAGGACATGGCAAAACGCCAGGCAATCCTCGAAGCAGCGAAAATCCTGTTTTTGAGCAACGGTTACGCAAATACCAGCATGAATGCCGTGGCCCTTGAGGCCGGCGTATCGAAACTGACCGTCTACAGCCACTTCACCGACAAAGAGACCTTGTTCACCGCAGCCGTGGTGGCCAAGTGCGAAGAGCAGTTGCCGGTGATGTACTTCGAGCTGCCCGAGGGCGTGCCTGTGGAGACGGTGCTGCTGAATATCGGGCGACGCTTCCATCGCCTGATCAACAGCAAGGAATCGTTGAGCCTGCACCGCCTGATGATGACCACCGGCAATCAGGACGTAAAACTCTCACAGGTCTTCTTCGAAGCCGGGCCGATGCGCATGTTGCAAGGCATGGAGCGTCTACTTGGGCGCATCGACCAGAGCGGCGCGCTGAGCATCGACAAGCCCTTTACCGCAGCCGAACACTTCTTCTGCCTGCTCAAGGGCACCGCGAACTTCTGCTTGTTGTATGGCTGTGGCGGGCAGTTGAGCGAGGACGCGGCCGAAGCCCATGTGCAGGATGTGGTGGGATTGTTTATGCGGGCCTATCGCAGAGAACCCGCTGCAAGCGGCAACGGGTGACCGCTTGTAGCGTATGGCTTAGGACTTGAGTGCTTTTTTCGGGTAGATGTCGTAGCGGCTGGACTTACCATCCAGCGCATGGCTCGGCTTGGGCCCTTCGATACACGGCGCCTTGCGCGAGCGCTATGTCGAACCAATGGTCGCGTTGCGCAAGAGCAAGAGCCTCAACGCGCCGATGGCCGAACAGCAACTCGAAGACACCGTGGTGATCGCCACCATGATGCTCGCGCTCGATGAAGTCGACGGCCTGGTCTCCGGGGTTATCCACTCCACCGCGAATACCATCCGCCCGGCCCTGCAACTGATCAAGACCGCGCCGGGCTGCACCCTGGTGTCGTCGGTGTTCTTCATGCTGTTCCCCGAACAGGTGCTGGTGTACGGCGACTGTGTGATGAACCCGCACCCGAGCGCCGCCGAACTGGCGGAAATCGCCCTGCAAAGCGCCGACTCGGCGGCTGCGTTCGGCATCACGCCACGGGTGGCGATGATCAGCTATTCCAGCGGTGAGTCGGCCAGCGGCGAAGAAGTGGAAAAAGTCCGCGAAGCCACCCTGCTCGCCCATGAACAGCAAAGCTCGCTGCTGATCGACGGCCCGTTGCAATACGATGCCGCCGCCAACGAAACCGTCGCCCGGCAACTGGCACCCAACAGCCTGGTGGCGGGCAAGGCCACGGTCTTCGTGTTCCCCGACCTGAACACCGGCAACACCACCCACAAGGCGGTGCAACGCAGCGCCGATTGCGTCAGCCTGGGGCCGATGCTCCAGGGCCTGCGCAAACCGGTGAACGACCTGCCGCGCGGCGCCCAGGTCGACGACATTGTGTACACCATCGCGCTGACCGCGATTCAAGCCGCCAACCGACCTATGGAGATCTAAATGCTGGATTTTCTACCTGCCGCCGTGCGCGGGGTGATCGCGTCGTTGCTGCTGGCGCTGAACACGATCCTGCTGTGTTCGTTCCTGTTCATCGTCGCGCTGTTCAAGGCACTGCCGTTCGCCAAGCGCTTCAGCGAATGGCTGATGAACCACACCCATGAAGCCTGGATCAGCAACAACAAGGCGTGGATGAACCTGGTGCGGCGCACCCGCTGGCACCTTAAAGGCCTGGAAGGACTGGACTACCAGCACTCGTATCTGGTGACCAGCAACCACCAGAGCTGGGTCGACATCATGGTGCTGCAATACGTGCTCAATCGACGGATTCGCCCGCTGAAGTTCTTTCTCAAGCAGGAACTGATCTGGGTGCCGGTGATTGGCCTGGCCTGGTGGGCATTGGGCTTTCCGTTCATGAAGCGCTACTCCAAGGCCTACCTGGAAAAACACCCGGAGAAAAAAGGCAAGGACCTGGAAACCACCCGCAAGACCTGCGCGAAGTTTCGCGCCAACCCGGTGGGGATTTTCAACTTTGCCGAAGGCACACGCTTTACGCCGGGCAAGCATGCACAGCAGAACTCGCCCTTTCGCTACTTGCTCAAGCCCAAGGCCGGCGGTATTGCGTTTGTGCTGGATGCCATGGGTGAGCAGTTGAAGTCATTGGTCAATGTGACCATCCACTACCCCGCCGGGCGCCCCGGCTACTGGGACTTGTTGTGCGGGAATGTGCAGGACGTGGTGGTGCGGTTCGAAGAAGTGCCGATCCCGCCTGAGTTCATTGGCAAGAATTATGAGCAGGACGGGGAATATCGATTGGCGTTCCAGGGCTGGATCAATCGGTTGTGGGAAGAGAAGGATGCGCTTCTCAGCCAACTTCACACAGATTATCCAGACCGCCACTGATCAAAATGTGGGAGGGGGCTTGCCCCCGATAGCGGTGCTTCAGTGACCCAATGCTGTAACTGACACTCTGCAATCGGGAGCAAGCCCCCTCTCACATTTGACCGAGCCCGATCTTGAGAATGTAAAAAAGCCCGCCACCGATCACTCGGTGGCGGGCTTTTTGTAGCGGTGAGGTTTAGATCGCGCCGCGCTGACGCAACAGCTCCAGCACTTGCTTGACGCTGTCTTCCAGCGACAAGGCCTGGGTGTCGATCACCAGATCGGCATTCAACGGCACGTCGTATGGGAAGGACTCGCCAGGGATGTTATCCCCACCGGCCGCGTACAAGCCTTGCGGATCACGCTCGGCGCACACCAGCGGTGAAGCCTGCACGTAGACCGTCAGCAAGCGATCGGCACCGATCAGCGCCTTGGCCTGTTCACGCCCTTCGGCATCCGGCGCAACGAACGCGGCCAGGGTCAGCAGGCCGGCTTCGTTGAACTGGCGTGCGACGTGAGCCGCACGACGCCAGTTCTCGGTACGCCCGACACGGTCCTGCGGCAACCCTTTGTTCAGGTCGTGACGCAGGTTCTGGCCATCGAGTACAAACACTGCACGGCCCATGTCGAACAACTTGCGCTCAACCGCGTAGGCTAAGGTGCTTTTACCGGCGCCCGACAGGCCGCTGAACAACACGGTTGCCGGCTGCTGGCCGAAACGCTGGGCACGCTCTTCGGTGGCCACATGGGCCAACTTGCCGTGCTGCGCGGCGCTGCCGTGGACAACCGGCGGCGCGATGATCATGCCCGCGGCCACAGTGCCATTGGTCAAGCGGTCGATGACGATGAACGCGCCGGTGGTGCGGTTGCTCGCGTAACCGTCCAGGGCGACGGCGGCATCGAGGCTGACCTTGACCCGGCCGATCTCGTTCAAGTGCAGCGAACTTGCCGGGCCTTCGGCCAGGGTGTTCACGTCCACGCGATGCACGATGCTGGTGATGGAACCCGGCACGTAGCTGGTGGCGCGCTTGATGTCGTATTTCTTGCCCGGCAGCATCGGTTCTTCGGCCATCCACACCAGCATGGCGTCGAAGGCGTCGGTCACTTGCGGCATGTTATCGGCGTGCACCAACAGGTCGCCACGGGAGATGTCGATCTCGTCTTCCATGGTCAGGGTCACGGCCTGGCCTGGGCCTGCGTGCTCCAGTTCACCGTCGAAGGTGACGATGGATTTGACGCGGCTGCTCTTGCCCGACGGCAACACCACGACTTCGTCGCCCTTATGGACGATGCCGCTGGCCAGGGTGCCGGCAAAACCGCGGAAGTTCAGGTTCGGACGGTTGACGTACTGCACCGGGAAACGCAGGTCGGTGTAGTTGCGGTCGTTGGCGATCTCGACGGTCTCGAGGATCTCCATCAGCGACTGGCCGGTGTACCACGGCGAACGCTCGCTCTTGTTCACCACGTTGTCGCCCTTGAGCGCCGACATCGGTACGAACGCCATGGTGCTCGGCTTGAAGGCGATGCCGTCGGCGAACTTCAGGTAGTCGGCCTTGATCTGCTCGAACACACCTTCGTCGAAACCGTTGAGGTCCATCTTGTTGATGGCGACCACGATGTGCTTGATGCCCAGCAACGAGGCAATGAAGCTGTGGCGACGGGTCTGGGTCTGCACGCCGTAGCGCGCGTCGACCAGGATAATCGCCAGGTCACAGGTAGAGGCACCGGTGGCCATGTTGCGGGTGTACTGCTCATGGCCAGGGGTGTCGGCGATGATGAATTTACGCTTGGCGGTGGAGAAGTAGCGGTAGGCGACATCGATGGTGATGCCCTGCTCACGCTCGGCCTGCAGGCCGTCGACCAGCAACGCCAGGTCGATGTCGTCACCGGTGGTGCCGACCTTCTTCGAATCGCGGGTGATGGCTTCCAGGTGATCTTCGTAGATCATCTTGGAGTCGTGCAGCAGGCGCCCGATCAGGGTGCTCTTGCCGTCGTCGACGTTGCCACAGGTCAGGAAGCGCAACATTTCCTTGCGCTCGTGCTGGCCCAGGTAGGCGAGGATGTCCTCGCTGATCAAATCAGATTGATGCGACATGACAGCCCCTTAGAAATAGCCTTGACGTTTTTTATCTTCCATCGAGCCGGCACCATCGTGGTCGATGACCCGGCCCTGGCGCTCGGAAGTTCGCGTCAGGAGCATTTCCTGAATGATGTCCGTCAGCGTCTCGGCTTCGGACTCCACCGCGCCCGTCAACGGGTAGCAGCCAAGGGTACGGAAACGTACTTTCTTTTTGACGATTCGGGCTTTGTCTTCGTCGGACAGGTGCTCGAGGATGCGGTCGTCGTCGATCATGATCAACGTGCCGTTCTTCTCGATCACATCGCGCTCGGCGGCGAAGTACAGCGGTACGATCGGGATGCCTTCCAGGTAGATGTACTGCCAGATGTCCAGCTCGGTCCAGTTGGACAGCGGGAACACACGGATCGACTCGCCCTTGTTGACGTTGCCGTTGTAGACGTTCCACAGCTCCGGGCGCTGGTTTTTCGGGTCCCAGCGGTGCTTGCTGTCGCGGAACGAGTACACGCGCTCTTTGGCGCGGGACTTTTCTTCATCCCGACGGGCACCGCCGAACGCGGCGTCGAAACCATACTTGTCCAAAGCCTGCTTGAGGCCTTCGGTCTTCATGATGTCGGTGTGCTTGGCGCTGCCGTGGGTGAACGGGTTGATGCCCTGCGCCACACCGTCCGGGTTGACGTGGGTGATCAGGTCCAGGCCGAGTTCTTCAACCATGCGGTCGCGGAACGTGTACATCTCCTGGAATTTCCACTGGGTGTCGACATGCATCACCGGGAACGGCAGCTTGCCCGGGAAGAACGCCTTGCGCGCCAGGTGCAGCATCACGGCGGAGTCTTTACCGATCGAGTAGAGCATCACCGGGTTGTCGAACTCGGCGGCGACCTCGCGGATGATGTGGATGCTTTCCGCCTCCAGCTGTTTCAGATGCGTCAGTTTGTCGACCATGGCTACTCACGGAAAAACGATCTTATGGACGGCCAGCGGGCCGTGTTCGAGCGAGGCATGCTAGCACAGCACCTGCTTCTATTCAGGGCGCCAGCTAGATCGAAACGGTATATGGATATGCCCCGAGGTTTGGCGGCGATGGCCGGCCGAACGCGGTCAAATGTGGGAGTGGCGGTGCGACGATTCGACTTGCTCCCGATTGCAGTGTGCCATTCAACGCATTCATTGACTGAACCAACGCTATCGGGAGCAAGCCCCCTCTCACAGTTATTGGAGGTGTTCGTTAGATCGGGTTGGGGCAATCGATAAACAAATGCTCCAGGGCGAAACGCCGCGCCAGGTAATCGCCCAATGCCTGCACCCCGTAACGCTCGGTGGCGTGATGGCCGGCGGCGACAAAGCTGATGTCGTTTTCGCGGGCGCTGTGGAAGGTCTGCTCGGAGGCTTCGCCGCTCAGGTAAAGGTCGACGCCGGCCGCAATCGCCTGGTCGATGTAGCCCTGGCCACCACCGGTACACCAGCCGACGCGGCGGATCATCTGGCTGCCTTCGATCAACAGCGGCTCGCGCCCCAAGACGCTCTGCACGCGGTGGGCGAAGTCACGCGGCGACAGCGGTTCGGCGAGGGAGCCGACCAGGCCGACGATCTTGAGGTCGGCCGGGTCCAGCGGGCCTTCGACGGTGATGTCCAACTGCCGAGCCAGCTGGACGTTGTTGCCGACCTCGGCGTGCAGGTCCAGCGGCAGGTGGTAGGCCAGCAGGCTGATGTCGTGCTTGAGCAGGGTCTTCAGGCGGCGCTGCTTCATGCCGGTGATGCACGGGTTTTCGCCCTTCCAGAAATAACCGTGGTGGACCAACACCAGATCGGCCTGGGCTTCAACGGCGGCGTCCAGCAATGCCTGGCTGGCGGTGACGCCGCTGACGATGCGCATCACCTGCGGGCGCCCCTCGACCTGCAGGCCGTTGGGGCAGTAATCGGCAATTTTTGCGCTGCCAAGGTAGCGGTCCGCTTCCTCGACGAGGGTGCTCAAAGCAACGGCCATAAAAGACTCCTAAATATCCCGTTCCGAGGCGCTCGCAGCCTCGTATAATGCGCGACATTATGGGCGCTCTCCCGCCCCCTGCAACCTGTCAGGACTTACTTGATGCTCAAGGCACTGCGTTTTTTTGGATGGCCATTGTTGGCTGGCGTGCTGATCGCGATGCTGATTATTCAGCGTTTCCCCCAGTGGGTGGGCTTACCGAGCCTTGATGTGAACCTGCAACAGGCCCCGCAAACCAACGCGGTGGTGCAAGGCCCGGTGACCTATGCCGACGCCGTGGTCATCGCGGCACCTGCGGTGGTCAACCTGTACACCACCAAGGTCATCAACAAGCCGGCGCATCCGCTGTTCGAGGACCCGCAGTTCCGCCGCTATTTCGGCGACAACAGTCCCAAGCAGCGGCGCATGGAATCGAGCCTGGGGTCCGGTGTGATCATGAGCCCGGAAGGCTACATCCTCACCAACAACCACGTGACCACCGGTGCCGACCAGATTGTAGTGGCCCTGCGCGACGGCCGCGAAACCCTGGCTCGCGTCGTCGGCAGCGACCCGGAAACCGACCTCGCGGTGTTGAAGATCGACCTGAAAAGCCTGCCCGCCATCACCATCGGCCGCTCCGAAGGACTGCGGGTCGGCGATGTCGCGCTGGCCATCGGCAACCCGTTCGGCGTCGGCCAGACAGTCACCATGGGCATCATCAGCGCCACCGGGCGTAACCAGTTGGGCCTCAACAGCTACGAAGACTTCATCCAGACCGACGCCGCGATCAACCCCGGCAACTCCGGCGGTGCACTGGTGGATGCCAACGGCAACCTGACCGGCATCAATACGGCGATTTTCTCCAAGTCCGGCGGCTCCCAGGGCATCGGTTTTGCGATCCCGGTCAAGCTGGCGATGGAAGTGATGAAGTCGATCGTCGAGCACGGCCAGGTGATCCGCGGCTGGCTGGGGATCGAAGTGCAGCCGCTGACCAAGGAACTGGCCGAGTCGTTTGGCCTGACCGGGCGCCCGGGCATCGTGGTCGCCGGGATCTTCCGCGATGGCCCGGCACAGAAGGCCGGCCTGCAATTGGGGGATGTGATCCTCAACATCGACGGCGAACCGGCCGGTGATGGCCGCAAGTCAATGAACCAAGTGGCGCGGATCAAGCCGACCGACAAGGTCACGATCCAGGTGATGCGCAACGGTAAAGAGCTCAATCTGTCGGCGGAAATCGGCCTGCGCCCACCGCCTGCGCCGGTGAAGGAAGAAGAATAGCCCGCCTATCACAGAACCTTCACAACCTGTAACGCGCGGTCAAACCTGTGGGAGGGGGCTTGCCCCCGATAGCGATACAACAGTCACCTAATCCAGTGCCTGACAGACCGCTATCGGCAGCAAGCCCCTCCCACATTACAGCGCCACGGGCGCCCGCTCGCACAGGGTGTTAAGCGCCACCGCCCAGTGCTCGCTGTCGTTCAAGCACGGCACCAGCACCAACTCCTCGCCGCCCGCTGCGCGAAATTGCTCCCGCCCGCGATCGCCAATCTCTTCCAGCGTCTCGATGCAGTCGGCGACGAACGCCGGGCACATCACCAGCAGCTTTTTCACGCCTTGCTGAGCCAACGCGTCCAGGCGTGCCTCGGTGTAAGGTTCGATCCACTTCGCCCGGCCCAGGCGCGACTGGAACGCCACCGACCATTTGCCGTCCGGCAGGCCCATGCGCTCGGCAAAGTTGCGGGCGACGCTGAAGCACTGCGCGCGGTAACACGTGGCAAGCACCTGCGGCGAGGCGTTGCGGCAGCAATCGGCATCCTTGAAGCAATGCGCGCCGGTGGGGTCGAGCTTGGTCAGATGACGCTCGGGCAGGCCGTGAAAACTCAGGAGCAAGTGATCGTAGTCCTGCGCCACATAGGGCCGCACGCTCGCCACCAGCGCATCGAGGTATTCCGGCTGATCGTAGAACGGTTGCAGGATCGAGAACTGCACCTTGAGCTTCTTGTCGCGCACCACCCGCCTGGCTTCTTCAATCACCGTGGTCACGGTGCTGTCGGCGAACTGCGGGTACAAAGGCGCCAGGGTGACCTTCTGAATCCCCTGGGCGGCCAGGCGCATCAGGGTCGTTTCAAGGGACGGCTCGCCGTAACGCATCGCCAGCTCCACCGGGCCCTGGGTCCACTGCGCGGTCATTTGCTGCTGCAGGCGCTGGCTAAGCACCACCAGCGGCGAGCCCTCTTCCCACCAGATCGAGGCATAGGCATGGGCCGACTGCTCGGGGCGCTTGATCAGGATCAGCGACACCAACAAGCGCCGCACCGGCCACGGCAGGTCGATCACGTAAGGGTCCATCAAGAACTGATTGAGGTAGCTGCGCACATCGGCCACCGAAGTAGACGCCGGTGACCCCAGATTGACCAGTAACAACGCGTGATCCGTCATGCAACATCCTATCTCTAGAGGCGGCCGGACAAGTCGTCCAAGGCCGCCTTCAACTCAGTGAACTGGAAAGTGAAACCGGCCGCCAACAGGCGCTCGGGCAAAGCCTTCTGGCCGCCCAGCAACAAGCCGGACAACTCACCCAACCCGACCTTCAACACGAAGGCCGGCATGGGCATGAACGCCGGGCGGTGCAGCACCTCGCCCAACGTCTTGGCAAACTCGCGGTTACGCACCGGGTGCGGCGCGCAGGCATTATAGGGACCGCTGGCGTCGCGCTGGTGCAGAAGAAAATCTATCAGCGCGATTTGATCGTTGATATGCACCCACGGCATCCACTGCCGACCATTACCGATCGGCCCGCCCAGTGCCAGCTTGAACGGCAGCAACAGCCGCGACAAAAAGCCGCCCTCGGCCGCCAGCACCAACCCGGTACGCACCAGCACCACACGAATGCCCAGGGCTTCGGCGCGCTGGGCGGTTTCTTCCCAGGCGACACACAACTGGCTGGGGAAGTCGTCCTGCACCGGGCCGCTGGCTTCGGTCAGCTCGCGCTCGCCGCCGTCGCCGTACCACCCCACGGCAGAACCCGAAATCAACACCGCCGGTTTCTCCGCCAGGCTTTCCAGCCATGCCAGCAGGGTTTCGGTCAGGCTGATGCGGCTGCTCCACAGCAGCGCCTTGCGTTTATGCGTCCAGAGGCGATCGGCGATCGGCGCGCCGGCCAGATTAATGACCGCGTCCACCGGGCCGATAACCTCTTGCAGGCTGGCAACACCGCTCACCGCATCGCCACACAACCTGGCGACCTGTTCAGGGTGACGGCTCCACACCGTCAGGCGATGCCCTTGCGCCAGCCAATGGTGGCAAAGTTGACGGCCGATCAGGCCGGTACCGCCGGTCAGCAAAATGTGCATGGGATCTTCCTCATGTAACGTTCGCCACCGATCACTGGTCTATTTTATATGCAGGGATCATTTGTAATCGGGCGTGACATTGATTTAAGCCTCAGCTTTAACCATAGGTCATGCCAAACGATCAGGTACGCCAAAACTTATACCAAAAAACAATATTGTACAGCTATTGGTGTCGGCGTAGTCTGTACCCAACGGTAAAACGAGGCCTCCCATGACTGTCCCCATCGCGATCATCGGCACCGGCATCGCCGGTCTCTCCGCCGCCCGAGCGTTACGAGACGCCGGGCACGTTGTACAACTCTTCGATAAAAGCCGCGGCAGTGGTGGCCGCATGTCCAGCAAGCGCAGCGACGCCGGCGCACTGGACATGGGCGCCCAGTACTTCACCGCCCGCGACCGGCGCTTCGTCAACGAAGTGCAACGCTGGCAAAGCAACGGCTGGGCCGAGCAATGGAAGCCACAGCTGTATAACTTCAAGTCCGGCCAACTCACGCCCTCCCCCGACGAACAGATTCGCTGGGTCGGCACGCCGCGCATGAGCGCCATCACCCGCGCCCTGCTCGACGACCTGCCGGTGCAGTTCGGCTGCCGTATCACCGAAGTGTTCCAAGGCAAACACCACTGGAACCTGCTGGACGCCGACGGCGGCAACCACGGTCCGTTCAGCCACGTCATCATCGCCACGCCCGCCCCGCAAGCAGGGTGCGGGTGA
>NZ_JAKNRV010000399.1:0-4403 GCF_023072625.1 Pseudomonas emilianonis | reverse complement strand
CGCTCAGCGACACCCCGGCCACGGCGAGAATCGCGCCGTCGTAGATCACCTCGATGTCGTTGACCGTCAGCAGCGCGGCGTGTGCAGATTCAGCGGCGGGTAGGCTCATGATTTATTCATCCCCGGTGCAGGTGCGTGGCGTCAGGCCTTTTTCTTTGGCGAACGCGGCGGACTTTTCATCGATCAGCGGGCGCAGCAGCGCACGGTCGGCGGCGATCCAGTCGCTGACCAGCGTCCAGTTGGCGCCATCCCACTGCTGTACTCGCGCCGAGCCGCCGCCTTCGTGGTCACGGCACGACAGCTTGAGGTTCTGCATCAGGCCCAGGTAACCCATGGCCTTGAGCCGCGCGTCGTCGATATTCAGGTGTTCCAGGCCCCAGCGGCCTTCTTCGCCATTGAGCGGGCGCTTGCCGAACCTGGCCTGGGCGGTGCGGATCGCTTCCACCGCCACGGCGGCGTTCACCAGGCCGGAATTGTAGTAGACGCTGCCGAAGTTTTTCAGGTCCTTGAGATCGCTATGGCCTTTGTCGAGGACGTATTGCTTGAGGCGCTTGTGGATCTCGAAGTCGGCGCCGGCCGGGTATGGCGTGAGCGCCAGGTAGCCTTTGGCAGCGGTGCCGGCGGGCAATACGTCTTCGCTGGAGCTGGCCCAGATATCGCCGATGATATGGTCGACCGGGAAGCCAAAACGTGCGGCGGTTTTCACCGCGACCGGCGTGGACACGCCCCACGTGCGCAGGAACACCCAGTCCGGATTGGCCTGGCGCACCTGGCGCCATTGCGCGGACTGCTCGTTGCCCGGGTCGGCCACCGGAATCTGGATATTCTCAAAGCCGTACTTCTCGGCGAGCAGTTTCAGCGGGCCGAGGGTTTCGCGACCGTAGGCCGAGTCGTGGTAGACCGTGGCGATCTTCTTGCCCTTGAGTTTGTCGAAACCGCCTTCGCGCTGGGCGATGTAGTTCACCAGGCTCGACGCCTCGCTGTAGAAGGTCAGCATCACCGGGAAGTTGTACGGGAACACAGTGCCGTCGGTGGCTTCGGTGCGGCCATACCCGAGAGTGATCAACGGGATCTTGTCCACCTCGGCACGCTCACTCAAGGCATAGGCCGCGGGTGCGCCGTTAGGCTGGTACACCGCGACCGGCGCGCCATCCAGGCCGTTCTTGAAGCGCTCGTAGCACTCGATGCCCTTCTCCGCCGTCCATTCGGTCTCGCATTCCTGCCACACCAGTTTTACGCCATTGATACCGCCTTCGACCTCGTTGATGTAGCGCAGGTAGTCGATCATCCCGGCCCACACCTGCACGCCGCTGGAGGCATAGGCGCCGACGCGGTAGGTGGCCAGGGGAAAGAACTGCTGGTCGGGCGACGCCACGGCCTGGGGCACTGCACTGGCCAGGGTGGCCAGCGCGAAGGCGGCGCCGGCCAGGGAACGTTTCAAGGATGCACGCATTGGGGGGTTCTCTTCTCAGTCAATAATGTAGCGTTCAAAAACGCAGAGGCCACTGACGCAGCCGATCGCAAAGGTTGTGCAACAGGCGAATCAACCCTTCGGGTTCCTTGATCAGGAACACGATGATCAGCACGCCAAAGATGATTTTCTGCAGGTTCTGCAACTGCCCCGCATCCACCGAACCGCCGAACAGCGCCTGCCCGGCGTGGCTGAGGAAGATCGGCAGCAAACTGATAAACGCCGCGCCGACGAAGTTGCCGGCGATGCTGCCCATGCCGCCGATAATGATGATGAACAGGATCTGGAACGAACGATTGATATCGAAGCTGCTGGCGCTGGCCGTGCCCAGATAGGCGAAGGCCCATAGCGCACCGGCGATGCCGAGGTAGAACGAGCTGACCGCAAACGCCAGGCGTTTGTAACGCACCACCGGGATGCCCACCACGGCGGCGGCGGTGTCCATGTCGCGGATCGCCATCCAGTTGCGGCCCACCTGGCTGCGCACCAGGTTGACGGCGCTCCAGGTCAGCAGCAGCACGGTCAGCAGCGTCAGCCAGTAGCGCCCCAGCGGCGTGTTGAGGTCATACCCGAACAACGCCAGCTTCGGCGCGGAGATCGTGCCGGACGAACCGTAGTTGTAGAACCAGGGGAATTTGACGAACAGCCACTCGAGGAAAAACTGCGCGGCCAGGGTGGTGACCATCAGGTAGAAACCCTTGATCCGCGAACTGGGCAGGCCAAACAGCAAACCGACCAACGCACTGATAAGGCCGCCACCGAGCAACGCCACCGGCAAGCCCAGCTCCGGCAGGCGCAGCAGAAAGCCGTAGGTGGCAAACGCACCGACCGCCATGAATCCGGCGGCGCCCACCGAAGTCTGCCCGGTATAGCCGGTCAGCAGGTTCAGGCCCAGCCCGGCCAGGGACAGCACCAGGAACGGGATCAGGATCGCATTCAGCCAATAATCATTGCCCCACAGCGGCACCACGATAAACGCCAGCGCCAACAGGCCGAGCAGGCCCCAGGGCACTCGGCGCTGGACCAGCAGTAACGGTGCAGTTTCTTGAGCAATAGGGATCGACATGGTTTCAGACTCGCTCGATGGCGCGCTCGCCGAACAGGCCGGCGGGACGGATATACAGGAAGGCCAGGGCCAGGACGTAGGCAAACCACGGCGTGATGCCGCCGCCGAGCAGCGGGCCGATATACACCTCGGCGAGGTTCTCCGCCGCGCCGACAATCAGCCCGCCGACAATTGCCCCGCCAATCGAGGTAAAGCCGCCGATGATCAACACCGGCAAGGCCTTGAGCACCACCAGTGACAGCGAGAACTGCACACCCTGGCGCGCGCCCCACAACAGCCCGGCCACCAGCCCGACGATCCCGGCCACCGCCCAGACGATCTGCCAGATCCGGTTGAGGTTGATGCCGATGGACAGCGCCGCCGTGGTGTCATCGGCCACGGCGCGCAACGACACGCCGATGCGGGTCTTGTTGAAGAGCAACGCCAGGACCGTCACCAGCACCACGGCGGCCGCGGCCGCGATCAGGTCGAACTGGCTGAGCATCAGCGGCCCGACGAACAGCGGCACATCGTCGATGCCCAAGTCCAGCGCACGCACCTGCGAGCCCATCAAGCCCTGGGCCAGGCCTTCGATAATGAACGACAGGCCCAGGGTGGCCATGAACAGGGTGATCTGCGAACGGTTCACCAGTGGGCGCAGCACCAGGCGCTCGATGAGCAAGGCGCCGACGACCATCACCGCCACCGTCAGCAACAGCGCCAGGGCAAACGGCACGCCCTGGTCATGCAGGCTGACGAAGGTCAGCGCGGCAAACAGCAACATCGAGCCCTGGGCGAAATTGAACACGCCGCTGGCCTTGTAGATCAGCACAAAACCGATGGCGACCAGCGAGTACATGGTGCCGGCGAGCAGGCCGCCGAGCAGGGTTTCGAAAAAGAACGTCATCAGTGGACCACTCCCAGGTACGCCGCGATCACGTCGGGGTTGGCCTGCACTTGGGCGGGGGTGCCGTCACCGACCTTGCGCCCGTAGTCGAGCACCACCACATGGTCGGACAGGCCCATGACCACGCCCATGTCGTGCTCGATCAACACCACCGTGGTGCCCAGGTCGCGGTTCACATCGGCGACAAAGCGCGCCATCTCCTGTTTTTCCTCGGCATTCATCCCGGCCATCGGTTCATCCAGCAGGAGCAGGCTGGGCCCGGCGATCAGCGCCCGGCCGAGCTCCACGCGCTTTTGCAGGCCGTAGGACAAGTTGCCCACCAGCACATCGCGGTGGGCCTGCAGCTCAAGGAACTCGAGGATGCCCTGGGCACGCCGGCGGAACGCTTCGGCCTCGCGACGCGCGCGGGGTAAGCCGAGGGCCTGCTCGATAAAGCTCGTGCGCATATGCCGCGACAGGCCGGTGAGGATGTTGTCGAGCACGCTCATCTTTTTGAACAGCGCGTTGTTCTGAAAGGTCCGCCCAATGCCTCGGCGCGCGGCGCCCAAGGGGTCGATTCGGTGGAAATGCTGCTGCTCGAACACGATCTCGCCGGCATCGAAGCGATACACACCGTTGAGCACATTGAGCAGCGAACTCTTGCCGGCGCCGTTGGGGCCGATCAGCGCGCAGATCTCGCCGCGCTGTACGTCGAAGGACAAGGCATTGATCGCCTTGACCCCCTTGAATGACAGCGAGATATCCCGCACCTGAAGAATGGCTTGGCTCATGCGATGTCCCGTTTGAATTCAGCCAGCCACACCGGGTCGCTCACGGACGTGCCCGTGCTGGGTGGCTGCCAGATAGAGGCCAGGCGTTGGAAGCCCAGCAGTTTGCGCACGCGGTTTTTCAGCAGACGGCGCAGGCCGCTGTGCGGCTGGGCAATGGCCCAGTCACACAGGCGTCGGCGCCAGGACCGACAGCCTGGAATCCAAACTGGT
>NZ_JAKNRV010000398.1:0-4415 GCF_023072625.1 Pseudomonas emilianonis | reverse complement strand
AGCGGCGCGACCTGGGTCTCGCTGCACCACGGCGGCGGTGTGGGCATGGGCTTCTCGCAGCACTCCGGGATGGTGATTGTCTGCGACGGCACCGACGAAGCGGCCGAGCGCATTGCCCGCGTGCTGCACAACGACCCGGCCACCGGGGTGATGCGTCACGCCGATGCGGGTTACCAGATCGCGATTGATTGCGCCAAAGAGCAGGGCCTCAATCTCCCAATGATCAAGTAACAAATGTGGGAGGGGGCTTGCTCCCGATAGCGGTGGGTCAGTGCCAGATGTTCCGGCTGTCACACCGCCATCGGGAGCAAGTCGAATCGTCGCAGCGTCCCTCCCACACTGAACCTGTAAACAATCCATCAGAGGTTGAACACCCATGGCTGCAAATGACGCGCGTGCAAGCACCACCCCGTTGATCGAAAAGCGTTCGATCGACTACATCCCGGAAGCGGAAAGACACGGTCGTCTGTTTAGCCAGTTCACCCTATGGATGGGCGCCAACCTGCAAATCACCGCGATTGTCACTGGGGCCCTGGCCGTGGTGCTCGGCGGTGACGTGTTCTGGTCGTTGATCGGTCTGTTGATCGGCCAACTGCTCGGCGGCGGCGTCATGGCGTTGCATGCGGCGCAAGGGCCGAAACTTGGCCTGCCGCAGATGATCTCCAGCCGGGTACAGTTCGGGGTTTATGGTGCGGCCATCCCGATCGTGCTGGTGTGTTTGATGTACCTGGGTTTCACCGCCACCGGCACCGTGCTTTCCGGTCAGGCGCTGGGCCAGTTGTTCGGTGTCAGCGACAGCGTCGGTATCCTTATCTTTGCCAGTGTCATCGTGCTGGTCACGGTGCTCGGCTACCGGGTGATCCACTTCATCGGCCGGGTCGCCAGCGTCATTGGTGTGATTGCCTTTGTCTACCTGTTCAGTCGCCTGATGAGCCAGGCCGACATTGGCGCACTCCTGCAAATCCGCCACTTCAGTTGGAGCAGTTTCCTGCTCGCGGTGTCGCTCGCGGCCTCCTGGCAAATCGCCTTCGGCCCCTACGTGGCGGACTATTCACGCTACCTGCCGAGCCAGACGTCCTCGGTGAAAACCTTTCTGGCCGCTGGCGCGGGTTCAGTGATTGGCGCACAGGTGGCGATGGTCCTCGGTGTGTTTGCCGCCGCCCTGTCCAACGGGCAATTCGCCGGTCACGAAGTGGCCTACATCGTGGGCCTGGGCGGTACGGGGGCCACCGCTGCGCTGCTGTACTTCAGCATCGCGTTCGGCAAGGTCACCATCTCCACGCTGAACTCCTACGGCAGCTTCATGTGCATTGCGACCATCATCAGCGGCTTCCGCGGGCGCCTGGAAGTCACGCGCTTGCAGCGCCTGGCTTTCGTGCTGGCCATCGTCGGTACCGCGACCCTGATTGCGTTGCTCGGTCAGCACTCGTTCCTCGGTGCGTTCAAGTCTTTCATCCTGTTCCTGCTGGCGTTCTTTACGCCTTGGAGCGCGATCAACCTGGTGGACTACTACTGCATCACCCGCGAGCGTTATGACGTGACCGCGCTGGCCGATCCGAACGGGCGCTACGGGCGTTGGAACCCGCTCGGTATCAGCGTCTATGTGTTCGGCGTGCTGGTGCAATTGCCGTTCATCTCCACCAAGTTCTACACCGGTCCACTGGTCGCCGCCCTGGGTGATGTGGATATTTCCTGGATCATCGGTCTGATACTTCCCGCAGCACTTTATTACTGGGCCGCGAAGAAGTGGCACAGTGCAGTTCCTGAACATTTGATCCTGCCGGTCGAGTCGGGCACGCCTGGTTGAGCGCCGACGTGGTCAAGAAAATCGACGTGGCCTTGTAGGTCATGTGTGCCCGTCTACCCTGAGGAGCAAGCCGGGCGCCTGGCCACAACCCACTGGATCGAGAGCACGCTATGTTTCCTGAGAGTTTTACGTTTTCCATTGCCAACTGGGTCAACGGTTGGGTGGATGCACTGGTCACCCACTACGGCGATGTGTTCCGGCAAATCTCCGACACCCTGCTGTGGGCCATCGTCAACCTGGAAGGCGTGTTACGTGCCACGCCCTGGTGGCTGATGCTGGCTATCGTCGGCGCGGTGGCCTGGCACGCCACACGCAAGGTCGTGACCACGGTGGTGATCGTCGGCCTGTTGTTCCTGGTGGGCGCGGTCGGCCTGTGGGACAAACTGATGCAGACCCTGGCCCTGATGCTGGTCGCCACGCTGATCTCGGTGCTGATCGGCATTCCGCTGGGCATCTTGTCGGCGCGCAGCAATCGCCTGCGTTCGGTGCTGATGCCGCTGCTCGACATCATGCAAACCATGCCCAGCTTCGTGTACCTGATCCCCGTGTTGATGCTGTTCGGCCTGGGCAAGGTGCCGGCGATTTTCGCCACGGTGATCTACGCCGCGCCGCCGTTGATCCGTCTGACCGACCTGGGGATTCGCCAGGTCGACGGCGAAGTCATGGAAGCCATCAACGCCTTCGGCGCCAACCGCTGGCAACAGCTGTTCGGTGTGCAACTGCCGCTGGCGCTGCCGAGCATCATGGCTGGCATCAACCAGACCACCATGATGGCGTTGTCGATGGTGGTGATCGCGTCGATGATCGGCGCCCGTGGCCTGGGCGAAGACGTACTCGTCGGCATCCAGACCCTCAACGTCGGGCGCGGCCTGGAAGCCGGGCTGGCCATCGTGATTCTCGCCGTGGTCATCGACCGCATTACCCAGGCCTACGGTCGGCCACGGCATGAGGCGAACAAATGACGACGGTCAGCAAAATCGAAGTGAAAAACGTTTTCAAGATATTCGGCAACCGCGCCAAGGACGCGCTGGTGCTGATTGGCCAGGGCAAGACCAAGGACCAGGTGCTGGCCGAGACTGGCTGCGTGGTCGGCGTCAACGACCTGTCCCTGAGCATCGTCACCGGCGAGATCTTCGTGATCATGGGCCTGTCGGGCTCGGGCAAATCCACCCTGGTGCGGCACATCAACCGCCTGATCGATCCTACCAGCGGCGCGATCCTGGTCGACGGCGAAGACATCCTGCAACTGGACATGGACGCCCTGCGCGAATTCCGTCGGCACAAGATCAGCATGGTGTTCCAGAGCTTCGGCCTGCTGCCCCACAAGAACGTGCTCGACAACGTCGCCTACGGCCTGAAAGTACGCGGCGAAACCCAGCAGGTCTGCGCCGAGCGCGCGCTGCACTGGATCGACACCGTGGGCCTCAAAGGCTATGAAAACAAATACCCGCACCAGCTCTCCGGCGGCATGCGCCAACGGGTCGGCCTGGCCCGCGCCCTCGCGGCGGACACCGAGATCATCCTGATGGACGAAGCCTTCAGCGCCCTCGACCCGCTGATCCGCGCCGAGATGCAGGACCAGTTGCTCGAGCTGCAAAAGACCCTGCACAAGACCATCGTGTTCATCACCCACGACCTCGACGAGGCGGTGCGTCTTGGCAACCGCATTGCGATCCTCAAGGACGGCAAGCTGATCCAGGTCGGCACGCCCCGGGAGATCCTGCATTCGCCGGCGGATGAGTACGTGAACCGGTTCGTTCAGCGGCGGGCGGTGGTGGTCTGATCCAAAGCATGTGGAGCAGCACAAACACTCAAGATTGTAGGAGGAGGCTAACGATGTCCCAGGCTGCTCAAGCACAGCGCTTTGCTGCACCCGATTTTTCCCGAATTGCACTGAACAATAATTTCCAAGGAGCATGAATGTGACTGCGCTAACTCTGATTCCAGGCCAACTGACCCTTGCCCAACTGCGGGCCATCTACCAGCAGCCGGTAACCCTCAGCCTGGATGACAGCGCCACGGCGCAGATCGACGCCAGTGTCGCCTGTGTGGAGCAGATTCTCGCCGAGAACCGCACCGCCTATGGCATCAACACCGGTTTCGGCCTGCTGGCCTCGACCCGCATCGCCAGCGAAGACCTGGAAAACCTCCAGCGCTCCCTGGTGCTGTCCCACGCCGCCGGTGTCGGTGAGCCGATCAGCGATGCGCTGGTGCGGCTGGTCATGGTGCTCAAGGTCAACAGCCTGAGCCGTGGGTTTTCCGGGATTCGCCGCCAGGTGATCGACGCGCTGATCGCACTGATCAACGCCGAGGTGTACCCGCACATTCCGCTCAAAGGTTCGGTCGGTGCCTCCGGTGACTTGGCGCCCTTGGCCCATATGTCCCTGGTGCTGCTCGGCGAAGGCAAGGCGCGCTACAAAGGTGAATGGCTGGAGGCGAATGCCGCGCTGAAAATCGCCGGCCTCACGCCGCTGACCCTGGCCGCCAAGGAAGGCCTGGCGCTGCTCAACGGCACCCAGGTGTCCACGGCGTATGCCCTGCGTGGCCTGTTCGAGGGTGAGGATCTGTTCGCCGGCGCCCTCGCGTGCGGCAGCCTCACCGTGGAAGC
>NZ_JAKNRV010000397.1:0-4419 GCF_023072625.1 Pseudomonas emilianonis | reverse complement strand
CGGCGAAGCCGCGCCCGGCTTCACCGGCTCGGGCGGCTTCGATCGCAGCGTTGAGCGCGAGCAGGTTGGTCTGCTCGGCAATCGCCCGGATCACGTCGAGCACCTTGCCGATGTCCCGACCCTGGGTGGCCAAGCCTTCGATCAGCAGCGAGGTGTTTTGCACATCCTGGGTCATGGTCTGGATCGCGCCGACGGTCTCGACCACGCGGTCACGGCCTTCCCGGGCCGCTTGGTTGGACTGGGTGGAGGCTTCGGAGGTGGACACCGCGTTACGCGCCACCTCTTCCACGGCGGCGGTCATCTCATTGACGGCGGTGGCTGCCTGGTCGATTTCATTATTTTGTTGCTGCAGGCCTTTGGAGGCTTCCTCGGTGACTGCGCTCAACTCTTCCGCCGCCGAGGCCAATTGCGTGGCGGACCCGGCGATGTGCTGGATGGTCTGGCGCAGGTTGGTTTGCATGGTCGACAACGCGCTGATCAGCCGCGCCGGTTCATCCTTGCCATCATCTTCAATGACTTTGCTCAGGTTGCCGCCGGCAATGGTTTCCGCCACTTCCACAGCTTTGCGCAGCGGCGTGACGATGCTGCGGGTCAGCAACCAGGCCAACAGCACCGTGAGCAAGGCGGCGGCCACCGCAACGACGACGATGCCGGTGATCGCACTGTCGTAGCTCTGGCCTGCCTGGACGTTGGCTTGCTTGGCGCCGGCGGAGTTGATGGCGATCAGCTTGTTCAACTGCTCGCCCATCTGATCGGTGCCGTCCTTGATCCGCGTGTTGATCAAGGTACGCATCTCATCGACCTTGTCTTGCTTGGACAGGGCCAGCATCTCGGCCTGGGCCGTCAGGTAATTGTCCAAGGTGCCGACAAACGTCTTGTACAAGGCCGCTTCCTCAGGCACGGAGGGTAACGCCGCGTAACCGGCCTGTGCGGCTCTGACCTTGTCGATCAGTGCAGCGATGCGCGTTTGCGCCTCTTGCAAAGCGGCCGGTTCGCGGTTAACCAATACGCGAAACGACAAGATACGCATACGCAGCACGTTTTCCGTGAGAGTGCCCAAGTAGGTCACGCTGGGCAGTTGGTTGGTGCTCATGTCCACCGACGCCTGACGGATCAGCGTCATGCGATTGACTGCAAACACGCCCAATACAACCACCAGCAACGCAATGAATGCGAAGCCGAGAGAAGCTCGAGGAGCAATATTCAGATGACGAAGAGACATAGAGGTATTCTCAAGAAGGAGTGTCTGCGCGCATCCGTGCAGCGGAATGATCAGCTGGCGTCAACACGCGGCTCTGACCTTGGTCACCACTTGTTGTCATTGTTGGGTGGGCCTATAGACGATATCGGCAGGGCCAGCGGTTTGAGCAGGGCTTCCATAAATATTTTTTTACACTTCTGACGACCACCGGTTTCTGGCATCCTGCGCCTCCATTTTCTGACCCGAGCCCGCACTTTGTCTGACGCTCAAGCCCCGCGCCCGCGCTATAAATCCGATCTGATCTATGGACTGGAAGACCGCCCGCATTTCACTGCGGCGATGTTTGCTGCCTTGCAGCATGTGTTGGCGAGTTTCGTCGGCATCATCACCCCTACCCTGATTGTCGGCGGCGTGCTGGGTCTGGAAAGCGAAGTGCCGTACCTGGTGAGCATGGCATTGTTCGTGTCGGGGCTCGGCACCTTTGTGCAGGCGCGCACGTTCGGCCCGATCGGCTCGGGCCTGTTGTGCCTGCAGGGCACCAGTTTTTCGTTTATCAGCGTGATTCTCAGTGCCGGGTTCATGGTCAAGGCCCGGGGTGGCGGCACCGATGAGATTCTCTCGACGATCTTCGGCATCTGCTTTTTTGCGGCGTTTATCGAAGTAGTCTTCAGCCAGTTCATCGGCAAATTGCGCAAGCTGATCACCCCAGTGGTGACCGGCACCATCATTACCCTGATGGGGTTGTCGCTGATCAAGGTGGCAGTCACCGACATGGCCGGCGGCTTTGGCTCCAACGACCTTGGCGCCGCCAGCAATATGGGCCTGGCCGCGCTGGTGCTGCTGACCATTGTGGTACTTAACCGCTTCAGCAACCCGTTCCTGCGCCTGGGTTCGATCGTGATCGGCCTGACTCTGGGTTTCGTCGTGGCCTGGTGGCTGGGCCGCGTGGATATGGCGGCATTGCCCCACGTGCCGTTGATCAGCGTGCCGGTGCCGTTCAAGTATGGGTTCTCATTCGACTGGGTGGCGTTTATCCCGGTGGCGGTGATCTTCCTGATTTCGCCCCTGGAAGCCGCCGGTGACCTGACGGCCAATTCGATGATTTCCCAACAGCCAGTCAAGGGCCCGCTGTACATCAAGCGCATCAAGTCCGGTCTGCTGGCGGACGGCCTCAACTCGGCGATGGCCGCCACCTTCAACAGCCTGCCGATGGTGACGTTTGCCCAGAACAACGGTGTGATCCAACTGACCGGCGTGGCCAGCCGCTATGTGGCGTACTTCATTGCCGGCCTGCTGGTGCTGCTGGGGCTGTTCCCGATGATCGGCGCGGTGCTGCAACTGATGCCCAAGCCGGTACTGGGCGGCGCGACCCTGATCATGTTCGGCACCGTCGCCGTGGCCGGGATCAAGATCCTCGCCGAAGCCGGCCTGCACCGACGCAACATGCTGATCGTGGCCATCTCCCTGGGCATGGGCCTGGGTGTCGCCGCCGTGCCGGAAGTGTTGCGCGACCTGCCCAAGGCGCTGCACAACATCTTCGAGTCGCCGATCACTGTGGGCGCGTTCTGTGCAATCCTGCTGAACATTTTCCTGCCGGAAGAGTTCTTAGAGCTGGAAGAAGATGAATTTGATCCGGAGTCCTCTACCCTCAAAGTGATGCAGGACCCGGACGTCACGCACTAGGAGCACCTTTGTATGCGCAAGCTCATGGTTCTATCGATACTGCTGCTGACCTTAAGCGCTTGCGCCCTGTTCCCCAACCGCGACCCGGTCAATATCAACGTGGTGGGCATCGAACCGCTGCAAAGCCAAGACCTGGAAGTGCGCTTCGCGGTGAAACTGCGGGTGCAGAACCCCAATGAAACGGCGATCGACTACAACGGCGTGGCCCTGGACCTGGAGGTCAATGGCCGGCCGCTGGCGTCGGGGGTGAGTGATCAGCACGGAAGCATCCCACGCTTTTCCGAGGCCATTCTGACCGTGCCGGTCAGCGTTTCAGCATTTTCCGTGTTGCGGCAAACCCTCGGCCTGAGCCAGACCCAGAGCTTGAACAACCTGCCCTACGTCCTGCGCGGAAAATTGGCCGGTGGGCTGTTCGGCACCCTGCGCTTTGTGGACCGTGGGACGTTGGATCTGCCGAACACCGCTAGCTGGTAAACCTCAGGCCATGTGATCAATCGGTCATGAAGCGCACGCCCGGTTTGGCCCGCTCATCCACGCTCAACTCGAAAATATCCGGCCGGGCGTAATGCCCCACTACGTCATAGTCATACCGTGCGCGCACCAGATCGTCGGTATTGATCTGCGCGGTCAAGAGCCCGGCTTCGCCCAGCAGAGGCCCGGCCAAGATGTCGCCCATGGGACCGACAATCACACTGCCACCCGCAATCAACGGGCGGTCTGAAGGCCAGTTGGCCACCTCAACGCCCAGCGCTGCGGGCGACGCCTGTACCTGGCACGCGCTGACCACAAAACAGCGGCCCTCGTGGGCAATGTGGCGCATGCTCACCTGCCACATCTCGCGTTCATCCACCGTGGGCGCACACCACACCTGCACACCCTTGGCATACATCGCCGTGCGCAGCAGGGGCATCATGTTTTCCCAGCACACCGCGCCGCCGATGCGCCCGACCGCCGCGTCGACCACCGGCAATGTGGAGCCATCACCCTTGCCCCAGATCAGCCGTTCAGTGCCGGTGGGCATCAGCTTGCGGTGCTTGGCCACCAGGCCGTCCGCCGGTTCGAAATACAGCATGGTGCAATACAACGTGCTGCCACTGCGTTCGATCACACCCAGGACCAGGCTGGCACGGGTGCGCGCCGACAAACCGGCCAACGCCTCGGTTTCGGCGCCAGGCACGTCGATGGCGTTGGCAAAATACCGCGCAAAGGCTTCGCGGCCTTCAGGCAGGCGATAACCGAGTTGCGTGCCGAAGCCTTCGCCTTTGGGATAACCGCCCAGCAGCGCCTCGGGCATCACCACCAATTGCGCGCCGCTGCGCCGGATCGGGTCTTCATAGGCCAGGATTTGCGCCAAGGTATCGGCCTTGCCGCCGGGCAAGGAACCGATTTGCAAAGCCGCTACAGTAGAAACAGGCATCGTGTCGTTAGCCGCAATCGAGGGTGTGTCAGGGGCCCGTGGCCTGGCCTGGCGTGCATGTTCAAACGCATGGTGACCGTTCCCGGAAAATAGGTGCTGTTCGAATTCGGGCATGGGT
>NZ_JAKNRV010000396.1:0-4420 GCF_023072625.1 Pseudomonas emilianonis | reverse complement strand
ACCTTGAGTGTTGTCCTGGGTGGCGATGATGCCGGCAGCGGCGCAAAAGCACTTCGAGTACGACCCCGCCGACAACCTGATCGGCAAACTCGACCAGCAACCCGCAGCGCAACACCGCCAACTGCTGCACTACGACGCCACCGGCCGCATCATCGCCACCCAGGACAACACTCAAGGTCAGCGCGAAACCTTCGCCTACGACGCCGCCGCCAACCTGCTCGACGGCCCGCAAACCTCTGGCGGCTTGGTGCGCCATAACCGATTGCTGACCTATCAGGACAAGCGTTACCGCTACGACGGCTTTGGCCGAATGATCGAAAAGCGCAGTGCTGCGCGAGGTGTGCAGCATTTCGCTTACGACGCTGAACACCGCTTGATCCAAGTGCGCAGCCAAAAAGGCGAGCGAGAAACGGTCGTGAACATGACCTACGACCCGCTTGGCCGACGCATCGCCAAAACCGAACACGACAGCCGGGGTTATGCGCTGGGAGAAACCCGCTTCACCTGGGATAGCCTGCGCCTGCTGCAGGAGCATCGGCATAGTCAAACCAGCCTGTATCTCTATGAGGACGATGGCTATACGCCGCTGGCCCGGGTTGATGGCGTGGGCGAACACCAGAGCGTGCGCTATTACCACAACGACTTGAATGGGTTGCCGGAGCAACTGACGGAAGCTGATGGGGAAACGGTGTGGCGGGCGACTTATCGGGTGTGGGGGAACACGGTAGAAGAGGTGCGTGAGCCTTACTACATTGAAGAGCAGAACCTGCGGTTTCAGGGGCAGTATCTGGATCGGGAAATCGGGCTGCACTACAACACGTTTCGGTTTTACGATCCGGATGTGGGGCGGTTTACGACGCCGGATCCGATTGGGTTGGCGGGAGGGCTGAATTTATATGCTTACGGTATAAACCCGATTGCCTGGATCGACCCACTGGGATTCGCAGGCTGTCCGGTATCCAAAATCATCAGTAACGCAAAAAACGGAAAAGTCAGACGCGGAAAGGATTATCACGGGCGACTGGATAGCGGTCTGGAGCGACACGTCCTAAGTAGTCCTCAAGGGATCTATCAAGCCAAAAATGGCAACCTGATATTCCATAATGAGGGCAACATTGTGGTAACTCATGGTAAAGGTGGAGCCCAAGGAAATGTCATTACGAGTTATGGACCTAGCGGCCCCCGTGGCGAAAGCGGTGCCGCCATTTACGGCGGAAAATCCACTGACCCTGGTCTGCCGATAACGTCTGATATGATTCTGAAAGGGACGATTCCGAGACCCAATGGTGGTCTCATTCCTCCCGCAATAAAAATGGAAGGTTTTTAATAATGTTCATCATCCCTGACCTTGAACTCATAGAAACCTCGCTGATATGTTATGGAGACGCTTCTGTCAGATGGGTTTTCGACACCAACTCTTCCGTCGTCTGCCTCGAAGCATCAAATAAGCAGCATGTGAGTTCAGAGCATTGGATTTCAGAAAACTCGGACATTTTTTCATTCACTGAACAGGGTGACCTCGCCTGCCTAAGGTTCTCGGTCCCGGGTGAGAACCACACGGCACAGATCAATATAGAAAAAACTATCGCGGGTCGAATCAAACTTCACAAATCGCTCTATAGTGTTCCACAAACCACACTCAGGTTATTTGACCCAAAAAAAAGACGGCTCTCATGCTTCATGGCCGCGCCGATGGGGGGGAGAATCCTCACCCGCGTCAACTTTGCAAACGATCTCACGATACTCCTGTCGGGCGACGAGTATTTTGGCTTCGAACTGTCCAACCCGTTGGACTATCTGGCAACCAAGCCGGACGATCCCATTGATCATGAAAATCGGGCCAACGATGACGAATATCTATTGATGAGCGCTTTGCTTGAGACCATCTCGGACAACACAGTCGAAGCATTGGATAACGACATGGCCGAAGTAGCTAACGAGCTGAAAACACGAATATTGTCGCAAATAGAAGTCATTAAAAGCCCCTTCAGAAAGGCCATAATCGAGTCGTCTCTGGAAGACTTCATTGATTATTACGCTTAATGACAATATTAATAGGGGGGGGCTGACCCTGAGGGTTCATTAGATGAAATACTCCTATCGAATTACGAAATATGGGCCTCTGCAGGGTGACGACTGGACCAGCTTTCATGACATTGGAAATAGCGTTTCGGAAGAGGAGTATCTGCTCACCGAAACCGACTATATAAATACAGTTATCAGTATTTGCCGGTGCTTGGGCGCATCCTCTTTTACAGTTAACAATCTTGAGTTTAATTCCGAGGGCGAGCCTTACACGGAAGGGCAAGAAGTTGAGGTCGATCGGCTGGCCCCAGTTCTCACAGCAATACTGAGAGAAAGGATTTGGTGCAAGCTGAAATCGCCAGTCTGTGAGTTTCATTTTGGCTATGACTACTACATGTATTTAGTCTCGAGAATTGATGCAGACGTTTGCTTTCCGAGAGGAAACAGCAAACTGTATTTTGAGTTGTTTCAATCTCCATATCTGGATAGCCCTAACTAAGGGAAATATCATCGTCTGAATATCTCACCGAGACCTCGTGCCAACGTAACATCAGTACGATGCCAAGCAGGACGTGGACGCCATTTACCCTCACAACCAGTTCTGCAGAGGTACCGAGCGCATTTATCAATATCAGTTAGGGCTGGTCGTGCTCGGTTCTCGCCAACTGCTTGCCCTGAGTTACGTAAAGGCCCAGCCCATGGGCAATGTCGAAAACGCGCAGTGGGCGGCCCTGAAAAACACGCGAGTCTTTAACCAACACGCCTGAAGCCGTTCCTCCCTGCCTGACGCACATTTGACTGTGCGCCTGGGCGGTGTGTTGGAAGTGGCGCCCCCCCCCAACTTGGAACGATTTCAGCCGTAGTGCTTCTGCCCCCACGCCAGAAAACCGTCCAACAACTGCTTCAACACCCCCCGCGTCGGCCCCGCCAAATCCTCGCGATAACGAAACGGCTCGAACTCTTCCATATACGTGCTCTGGCACAACTCCAACTGCACGGCGTGAATGTCCTGCGCCGGGTTGCCGTAATGCCGGGTGATATGGCCGCCCTTGAAGCGCCCGTTGAGCACATGGGTGTACTGCGGATTCGCGGCGCAGATGGCTTCCAATTGGTTGGCCAGTTCAGGAGCGCAGGCGGTGCCGTTGAAGGTGCCGAGGTTGAAGTCCGGCAGCTTGCCGTCGAACAGGTGCGGGATCACCGAGCGGATCGAATGTGCATCGAACAACAGCGCGTAGCCGAATTCGGCCTTGAGCCGTGCCAGTTCGTCTTGCAGGGTGCGGTGGTATGGCGTCCAGATGTGTTCCAAGTAGGTGGCGCGCTCTTCCTTGGACGGCTCAAGGCCGTCGCGGAACAACGGCACGCCGTCGAACAGGATCGCGGGGTACAGGCCGGTGGTGGCGCCGACGTACAAGGGTTTATCGTCGGACGGCCGGTTCAGGTCGATGACAAACCGCGAGTACTCCGCTGCCAGGGTGCTGGCGCCGAGTTCTTCGGCAAAGTCATACAGCGCGGGGATGTGCCAGTCGGTGTCCGGCAGGCTTTGCGCCTCGAGGATCAACCCGGCCTGAACCGCAGGCGTCAGGCGCAGGCCGGCGTGGGGCATGCTGATCAGCAGCGGTACGCGGCCTTGTTTGAAGTTCAGAACCTTATCCACAGCGCGACTCCTTAAACAGTGACATCGACGCCGTGGCGCACGACGCGTTTTTCAAGCTCGCCGCCCAGCCAGTAGGCCAGGTCGGCGGGACGATCGATCTGCCAGGCGACAAAGTCGGCGACCTTGCCCACTTCCAGCGACCCATGGGTGGCGCCCATGCCCAGGGCGGTGGCGGCATGTTGGGTGGCGCCAGCCAGGGCTTCTTCCGGGGTCATGCGGAACAGGGTGCAGGCCATGTTCAGCATCAGGCGCACCGACAAGGCCGGCGAGGTGCCGGGGTTGAGGTCGCTGGCGATGGCGATCTTCACGCCGTGCTTGCGCAGGGCGTCCATCGGCGGCAATTGGGTTTCGCGCAGGAAGTAGAACGCGCCCGGCAGCAATACCGCGACGGTGCCGGCAGCGGCCATGGCGATGGCGTCTTCTTCGGTCATGAATTCCAGGTGATCCGCCGACAGCGCCTGGTAACGCGCGGCCAGGCTGGAACCGTGCAGCGACGACAGTTGCTCGGCGTGCAGCTTCACCGGCAGGCCGAGTTGCCGGGCGACTTTAAACACGCGCTCCACCTGTTCAGGCGAGAACGCCAGGTATTCGCAGAACGCATCCACCGCATCCACCAGCCCTTCCGCGGCCAGGGCCGGGAGCATTTCGCCGCAGATGTGATCGATGTAGGCGTCGGCGCGGTCCTTGTACTCCGGCGGCAAGGCGTGGGCGGCCAGGCAAGTGGCGCGCACGCTGACCGGC
>NZ_JAKNRV010000395.1:0-4431 GCF_023072625.1 Pseudomonas emilianonis | reverse complement strand
CTTTTGCGCGGGTTTGCGGTCGTGGCCGACGAAGTGCGCCAACTGGCGTCGCGCACCAGCAAGGCCACTGAAGAGATTGTCGGGGTGGTGCGTCAGAACCAGGACATGGCTCGCGACGCCGTGAACCTGATGACCGACGGCCGCCAGCAAGCCGAGCAGGGCCTGGCCCTGGCCGCCGAAGCCGGCACGGTGATCGTGGAAATCCAGGACGGCGCGCAAAAGGTCGTCAGCGCCGTCGGACAGTTCGCCAACCAGCTATCGAGCTGATCCGTAGGGCTTGTGCTTGAGGTATCGTAGGTTTTTCACGATTGAAGAGCCGATCCTCCATGAGCCCTGACCACCGCCGCCCCGTTCCGCTGTCCAAGGCCTACCGCTTGCTCAACCACGGCCCGACCGTACTGGTCAGCGCTGCGCATAATGGCCAGCGCGCTATCATGGCCGCCGCCTGGGCCATGCCGTTGGATTTCGAACCGCCGAAAGTCGCGGTCGTGCTGGACAAGGCCACCTGGACCCGCCAACTGCTGGAACGCGCCGGCACCTTCGTGCTGCAGGTGCCCTGCGCGGCCCAGGCCGATCTCGTACAGACAGTGGGCACTACCAGCGGCGCCGATCTCGATAAATTCGCCGCCTATGATTTGCACACCTTCAACGGCGAACACACCGAAGCGCCCTTGCTCGAAGGCTGCGTCGCCTGGCTGGAATGCCGCCTGCTGCCCGAGCCGCATACCCAGCAGACCTACGACCTGTTCCTCGGCGAAGTGGTTGCCGCGTATGCCGACGAGCGCGTGTTCAGCGACGGGCGTTGGCATTTCGAAGGCTTTGATCAACTGCGCACCCTGCACCATGTGGCGGGCGGGCATTTCCTCACCATCGGCCAGCCGATTGACGGGCAGCAGCTGACGCCCGCCGGTTGAGCCTGTTCAGCGCCCGAGCATCTTCACCCAGCGCGCCGGCGGCATGCCGTAGGTGCTGCGAAATTGCCGGGTCATGTGGCTCTGGTCGGTGAAGCCGGCGAGCATCGCCGCGTCCACCAGCGGTTTGCCCTGGGCCAGCAGGCTGCGTACCAGATCCAGCCGGCGCATGGTCAGGTAGCGGTAGGGGCTGGTGCCGAACAACAAGCGAAAATCCCGCGACAAGGCCCAGCGGTCGCGGCCGGCGTGTTCGGCCATTTCATCCAGGGTGATGCTGCGGCCCAGGGAACTGTGGATAAATTCTCGGGCGCGTTCAGCGGCGACGTAATCGAAGGTCTTGCGGGTGGTGATCGCTCCCGAGGCGTTGCTCAAGGCTTGGGCCAGGTCGAACATCGCGTCCTGCTCCTGCAACGGGTCGATCGGGCAGTCCAGGCTTTGCAGCAACACTTCGCTGGCGCGGTGCAACCACGGGTCGGTGGACACTCCGTCGGGGATAAACGGCAACGGCTTGCCGCCGAGGATCTGTTGGATCAGCGCCGGCTCCACGTAGATCATGCGGTACTTGAAACCTTCCTCGCTGCCGGCGCGGCCGTCGTGGGTTTCATCGGGATGAATCACCATGGTGGTGCCGGGCAGGCTGTGGGTCATGTCGCCGCGATAATGAAAACTCTGCACGCCGAACAAGGTACGGCCGATGGCATAGGTGTCATGGCGATGCGGGTCGAACGCGAAGCCGGCAAAGTACGCCTCGATGCGGTCCAGGCCGCTGGCGTGCGGCGCGCGGTGCAGCCAGTCGAGGGTGGGGGTGGGTTTACCCATGGTGACTTGTCACAAGAAGAGGTGGAAACACGTTAGCCGAGTCTGAGGCCCTTGTCTGCCGGGGTCTTGTACGATTGTGCAGGGGGCAGGCGAGGCCTATGATCGCTGTTCGTGCCTTGTGCTGATGGAGCGCCCCCATGGATTTCCTCAACCCTGCCTACGTGGCGCCCCTGAGCTCGCTGGCCCTGCTGTGGACGGTGGCGGTGGTCACGCCTGGCCCCAACTTCTTCAACACGGCGCAACTGGCCGCCAGTTGTTCGCGCCGCCATGGTGTGGTGGCCTCGGCGGGTGTGGCTACGGGTACGATCCTGTGGGGGTTGGCGGGTGGCCTGGGCATAAAGTCGCTGTTTAGCGCCGCACCCATGCTGTACCTGGCGTTCAAGATCATCGGTGGCTGCTACCTGATCTACCTGGGCTTGAAGCTGTTCAAGCGCTCGGCGCCGGCGATGGGGCAGAGCCTGTTGCCGGACGGGCCCCGACGCTCGTTGTTTTCCGCCTGGCGCCTAGGGTTGCTGGGCAATCTGTCCAATCCCAAGGCCGCGTTGTTCGTCGCCACCATCTTCGCGTCCACCATGCCGCCGTCGCCGTCACCGATGCTGCTGACCCTGGCGGTGATCATCATGGCCACCTTGTCTTTCAGCTGGTATTCCAGCGTGGCCCTGGTGTTTTCCAGTGAGCGCATGGCCGACCTCTACAGCCGCTCGCGCAAATGGCTCGACCGTTTTGCGGGGGGTTGCTACATGCTGTTCGGTGTACATCTGGTAGCGAATCGCTGACCGCTCATGGTAAGAAGCCTTACTTTCAACAGTGAGGTCGGGTCATGAGCAAGGTGCGCGTAGGGATTATTTTTGGTGGTCGTTCGGCCGAGCACGAAGTCTCGCTGCAGTCGGCGCGCAACATTGTCGATGCCCTCGACCGCTCGCGCTTCGAGCCGGTGCTGATCGGCATCGACAAGGCCGGCCACTGGCACCTTAACGACACCTCGAACTTCCTGATCAACCAGGAAAACCCGGCGCTGATCGCCCTCAACCAGTCCAACCGCGAACTGGCGGTGGTGCCGGGCAAGGCCAGCCAGCAAGTGGTGGAAACCACCGGCAGCGGCCTGCTGGCCCACATCGACGTGATCTTCCCCATCGTCCACGGCACCCTCGGCGAGGACGGCTGCCTGCAAGGCCTGCTGCGCATGGCCGACCTGCCTTTCGTCGGCTCCGACGTGCTCGGCTCGGCAGTGTGCATGGACAAGGACATCAGCAAACGCCTGCTGCGCGACGCCGGTATTGCCGTCACGCCGTTTATCACCCTCAACCGCAACAACGCGGCGCGCACCTCGTTTGACATGGCGGTGCGCAAGCTCGGCTTGCCGATGTTCGTCAAACCCGCCAACCAAGGCTCCTCGGTGGGCGTGAGCAAAGTGAACGACGAGGCCGAATACCACGCCGCCGTCGAACTGGCCCTGGGCTTTGACGAGAAAGTGCTGGTGGAGTCTGCCGTCCAGGGCCGCGAGATCGAATGCGCCGTGCTGGGCAACGACAACCCCATCGCCAGCGGTTGCGGCGAGATCGTGGTGAGCGGCGGCTTCTATTCCTACGACAGCAAATACATCGACGACCAGGCGGCCCAGGTGGTGGTGCCGGCCGATATCAGCGTTGAAGCCAGCGAGCGGATTCGCCGCCTGGCCGTCGAAGCGTTCGAGGTGTTGGGCTGCGCAGGGTTGGCGCGGGTCGATGTGTTCCTCACCGAGGAGGGCGAAGTGCTGATCAACGAAATCAACTCGTTGCCGGGTTTTACCCGCATCAGCATGTACCCCAAGCTGTGGCAGGCGGCGGGGATGAGTTACAGCGAGTTGGTCAGCCGCTTGATTGAACTGGCGTTGGAGCGGCATGCGGGGCGTAAGGGGTTGAAGATCAGCCGATAGTCATCGGCTGGCGCGCCAGTAACGCCATTAGGCGTTACTGAGGACTTCCCGGAAAACGTCCGGTCTTATGGCCGCAATGTGCAGCAGCGAGCGTGCTGCGCCGGAGGGGGAGCGACGCCCTCGTAAACATCAATCCCCCAACGCCTCCCCCTCCCGCCGAGGATCGGCACCCCCGCTCAACATCACCTTGCCCTGCGCATCCCGCGTGCGAACGATCGCCTGGATGCCGCTGGTCATCTCGATCTCGCTCAGTGCATGGCCCTTGTCCCTGAGCGCCTGTTTCAACGCCGGGCTGAACATGCCGCTTTCCAGTTCGGTTGCGCCATTGCGGCTGCCGAAGTTGGGCAGGCTGATGGCGGCTTGCGGGTCGAGTTGCCAGTCGAGCATCGCCACCAGGGATTTGCTCACGTATTCGATGATCTGCGAACCGCCCGGCGAACCCAGCGTGGCCAGCAATTCACCGCTCTGGCGGTCAAACACCAGGGTCGGTGCCATGGCCGAGCGCGGGCGTTTGCCGGGTTGCACGCGGTTGGCCACCGGCTGGCCGTTTTCCTCGGGAATGAACGAGAAGTCGGTCATCTGGTTGTTGAGCAAAAAGCCCTGGACCATCAGGTGCGAGCCGAACGCGGCCTCCACCGTGGTGGTCATCGATACGGCACCGCCCTGGTCATCCACCGCCACCACTTGCGAAGTGGAGATGCGCAGCGGCGAGCGGTCCGGGGCATATGCCACTTGAATGCCCGCCGGTTGGCCCGGCTTGGCGACGCCCAGGCTGCGTTCACCGAT
>NZ_JAKNRV010000394.1:0-4461 GCF_023072625.1 Pseudomonas emilianonis | reverse complement strand
GAGCGCAGGCGTCCGCTGCGGTCGTATTCGCTGCGGGTGGTGATTTGCCCCTGGGTGCGCAGGACCTCGCGGTGCAGGCGGTCGCGCTCGAAGTCGCTGATCACCCTGCCATCGAGGTTGATCTGGTGCAGGTGGCCGCTGCCGTAGTACAGGCGATTGAGCCAGCGGCCGTCGGGCAGTTGCGTTTGGATCAGGCTGCCGAGTTCGTCGTAGTGATAGTTGAGGCTACCGGCGGCGCTTTGTTCGGTGAGCATTTGGCCCAAAGGGTCGTAGGCAAAAGCCAGGGCCTGCGCATTGCCGTCGTTGCCGTTGAAGGTGACGGCAGTAAGTTGGTCTACCGGGTCGTAGGCGTATTCGGTACGACCGTCACTCGTCTCTTTCACCAGCAGGCGGCCGACGGCATCGCGTTCCAGTCGATGCACTATGGAGGGCTGTGTCGTCAGCCTGTCATCCACGGGCACGTATTCGACGCCAGCCACGTTATCAAGGCCGTCATAGGCATAACGTCGTGCGCTACCGTCAAGGTCCTGCTGTTCGCTGAGCCGGTCGCCCTCGTCCCAGGCAAAACGATAATGCTCGCCGTTTTCGTTGGTCAGAGTTTGCAGGCGGCCATAGGCGTCATAGCGGAATTCGATCTGTCGGCCATGGGCATCGATACGCCGGTGCACCTGGCCGCGCCGCCCGTACTGATACCGCGTGGTGGCGCCTGCGGCATCAATGTAAGCGGTGAGTTGGCCGCTGGTGTCACGCAGGTATTGTTCAGTGCGCCCGTCCGGCAGTTCGGTTTGCAGCAACCGGCCTTGGCTGTCGTGCTGATACTGGACGCGCTCGCCGAGGGCGTCGATGACCACCTGCAAGAAGCCCTGACGGTTGTATTCAAAGGCGGTTGGGTAGCCCGAGCAGTCGGTGTGCTGAGCCAACTGCCCGAACTCGTTCCAGCGCAAGGTTTTGGACTTTCCAGTGGCATCGACGATTTCGACCACTTGGCCGAAAGCGTCATAGCGGTATCGAGTGATGTGGCCCAGCGGGTCGATCTCACTGACGCAGTTACCTCGTTGATCGTATTGATACTGCCAGGCTTGGCCGGCGGCGTCGGTCTCCACGAGTGGTAATGACCAGTGCTCCAGCCACAGTGTCGATTCGATACGGCCCAATGGATCTTCGGTCGTACACAGGTTGCCGGACTCGTCGTAGCTGAACTGCCATTTCCCGCCCTGAGGGTCGGTGGCCCCCAGTAACTGGCGCTCATCATTCCATTCGAAGTGCCAGGTTTGCCCGAGGTTGTCGGTGTACTCGGTAATCTGGAATTGTGGGTTCCAGCGTCGAGTGCTGACTCTTTGCAGGCCATCTGTAATTCGTGTGATCCCGGCGTGAAGGTCATAGTCAAACTGATAGTGGTCACCCTCATCGGTCCAATGCCGGACCACACGCCATTCGCTCTCTTCCACGCAGGCCCATTGGTAATAGCAACGCAGCCCTGTGGGCAATTGGTGCTCGACCATGCGCCGCCCGGCGTCATAGGCAAAGCGCCGCTGCACCTGCGCGCCAGCGTCCCGCACTAGCGCCAGATCGCCATGTTTGTCGTACTCGTAGCTCACCAACTGCTCGCGAGTGTGATCGGGATACACACGCTCAATCTGTGATACGCGCCCGGGCCATAGAGGGCTGTACACCAATTCAACACGCACCAGGTCAAAGGTGTCGCGCAGTTGCACGAGGCGGTTGCTGGCGTTGTAGTCGAGGTAGATCCGGTTGTCGTTGCGATCTCCCAACTGACTCAGGCGCAGGTGCGATGGGTTGCCCGGCTCCGGCTCGAACAGCTGATACAAGCCATCCACCGTTTCAATCAGTAACTGTCCATTGGTGTTGCGCCGCACGCTCAAGCCTTCGCCGGCACTGAATACGGCACCACCCAAGGGAATGACACCCATGTCGATCTGCCGCGCCTGCTCATCGGTGTAGATCAGGCGCTCGCCGCCGTCGGGATGCAGGTCAATTTCGACGAAGACTTCGTAAATCACGCTCCAACTGGCGCCGAAAAGCCCGTCGCTGCGCTCATCACGACTGCTGTAATAACGCTGCCACTCAATCGGCAACAAACCGGGCAGGGCGAAGTCTAGATCGTCTTCGCCATCAAGAATCTTTGCGCCGGTCGCGCTGTGGACCGGGTTGGGGGAGCCCACCACGGCTGAGGTGATCGCATTGGTCACCTGGCTGGTGCCCCACGACACCAGGCCGCCGACCACCATGCACGGCAATTTGCTGAAGAATTTCGACCCGCCACCGCGCAGCATCAACAGTGCGGTCACCGCCAACCCTACGCCTGGAGTCTTACCGCTGCGAATCTCGCGGACCACCACCGGGCCGCCACCAATGCGCACGTTGCTGGAGATCATCCCCGATTCAACAATTGACGCATCGCAGGTACTGCGATCACCACTGCGCGCTGCCGGTTGGCCGTTGATGGTGACCTTGCTGGAGCCCTCGGCAATAAATTGCGGAGGCATCGGTGGATGCTTGGTGCAGATCACGATGTCCAGTGGCTTGGGCACTGCTCCCGGTGCGGGAACGGCGACGGTCGGGCGCCACATCTGTGAGAAGAAGCCCTTGGCCATGTCCAAGTAGCTGGATTCTTCGGGGCTTCCGCCTTCGGTAGGTTGCGGGCTGACCGGACCAATGGCACCGGCGGCACGTGCAGACGGGATACCGTTGGTAAAGGTGTTGTGGGAGCCGGTGGCGATTGTTGCCATTACCACCGGCGGGAATAACGCATTGCCTATCCAGTCACAAACCTTTGTCAGTCCCTTGTCCGCCCCCGTCTTGCTCATGCCTATGCCGACGATGATGCCCACCACTGCACCCAGCACAAAGCAGCCTAGCCCGCCGGTTACGACCGTAATACCGGTGGCGGCCACAATTGCAGCAGTGGCGACGGCCGTAATAGCGATGTTGGCCGCAATTTCCAGCACGCCGCCCAGGATGTCGGCCATCACCGAGGTGTGCAGCAGGCCGTCGCCGAGACGTGCCGCCCAGAGAGCGTCAGACATTTATTAGGGACTTCAAGGCTTGGGATTCAGCTGCAAGGTGCTTTTGATGGTTGCCCAATGGGCGCGTTCCGCATCGCCCAAGGGTTGGGCTTTGACATAACTCAGGGCAAGCATCTGCCGAGTGCCGGGTATCACAAGCGCTAACTGGTATTGATGGATCCGCTCGGTGCCCTTGCTGAACTGGTTGTGCACTTCGATGGCGTCTATATCCTGCGCGGCGCCCACACGAAGTGCCTTGGCCGGTTGGTAGCGCAAGTCCTGTACCTGCTTCTCCAGCTTCGCCAGTTGCTCTTCGAAGTTGCTTTGCAGCGTCTCACCATCACCTAGAAGGCTACGGCTGACAATCAACGACGTACCCAGAGCGGCGAACTTCAGGATATTGATGGAAGCATCTTGAACGTCATCGCTGGGCAGCGTGAATTGCAGTTCATTGAGTTGATAGGTCATGAAACGGAATCTCGTTATTGGTTGGGAGGCGGATTGGGAAACATGGAATTGACGGCGGCATCTATCTCGCCCTTGACCCCTTGGCCCATAGGCGTCGTGCCTGCTTTTCCGCCGATGTTCAGGTGCAGGTTGCCCCCGGTGTTGATTTCAGTATTGCCCTCGGAATACACGTTAATCTGCACGCCGGTGAGGTTGATCTGGCCACTGGCATTGAGCTCCAGCACGCTTTTTCCGCAGACCAGGCGCAGGTTTTGTCCCACTTCGATCAAGTAGCTTTGGCTGATTGCGTCGGTCTTGCTGAAGCCGACCATGAGCATGTCGTCGTGCTTGACCGCACGCACGCGGTCGTTGCCAATTGTCACCACTTCGTCATGCCCAATACTCTTGTTCCGGTCATGCCCCACCGAATGGCTCTCATCCACCTCCACCACAATGTCCTGATTCCGCTCGGCATGGATATACAACTGCTCCAACCCCTTCTTGTCCTCCATGCGGATTTCATTGAAGTTGGCCGGCGTGCCGCCCTTGCTCGAACGACTTTTCATGCCGCTCTGGGTCGCGTTCTCCGGCAAATCGTAGGGCACCGTCTGCTCCGCGTTATACACCCGCCCGGTAACGATCGGCCGGTCCGGGTCGCCTTCCAGAAAGCTCACAATCACTTCCTGGCCGATCCGTGGGATCTGCATCGAGCCCCAGTTCTTGCCGGCCCAGGACTGCGACACACGTATCCAGCACGAGCTGTTTTCGTTGGATTGGTCGTGGCGGTCCCAGTGGAAATGCACCTTCACGCGGCCGTACTGGTCGGTCCAGATTTCTTCGCCTTTGGGGCCGACCACCAGGGCGGTCTGCGGGCCTTTGACGATAGGGCGATAGGTGTTGGCCAGCGGGCGGAAGTTTTGTTGGGCGTCGATGCAGGTGAGGCTGCTTTCGTACTGCGCAGAGTTTGAGCCGCCGCCGCTTTCCAGGC
>NZ_JAKNRV010000393.1:0-4465 GCF_023072625.1 Pseudomonas emilianonis | reverse complement strand
ACCGGCCGCCTGCCCATGGGCATGAGCATGCTCGGCCGCGTGCTGGACGGTGCCGGTCGTGCGCTGGACGGCAAGGGCGGCATGAAAGCCGAAGACTGGGTGCCGATGGATGGCCCCACCATCAACCCGCTCAAGCGCAACCCCATCAGCCAGCCGCTGGACGTGGGCATTCGCAGCATCAACGGTTTATTGACGGTCGGTCGCGGTCAGCGCCTCGGCCTGTTCGCCGGTACCGGCGTGGGTAAGTCGGTGTTGCTGGGCATGATGACCCGCTTTACCGAGGCCGACATCATCGTGGTGGGGCTGATCGGCGAACGGGGTCGGGAAGTGAAGGAGTTCATCGAGCACAGCCTCGGTGAAGAAGGCCTCAAGCGTTCCGTCGTCGTTGCGTCCCCGGCCGACGATGCGCCGCTGATGCGTTTACGCGCCGCCATGTACTGCACGCGCATCGCCGAATATTTTCGCGACAAGGGCAAGAACGTCCTGTTGCTGATGGACTCCCTCACGCGTTTCGCCCAGGCCCAGCGGGAAATCGCCCTGGCCATCGGCGAGCCGCCGGCCACCAAGGGCTATCCGCCGTCGGTGTTCGCCAAGCTGCCCAAGCTGGTGGAGCGCGCCGGTAATGCCGAGGCGGGGGGGGGCTCGATCACCGCGTTCTACACCGTGTTGTCTGAGGGCGATGACCAGCAAGACCCGATTGCCGACTCGGCGCGGGGCGTGCTCGACGGTCACATCGTGCTGTCGCGGCGCCTGGCGGAAGAGGGGCACTACCCAGCTATCGACATCGAAGCGTCCATCAGCCGGGTGATGCCGTCGGTGGTCACGCCGGAGCACATGGCCCGTGCTCAGCAGTTCAAGCAGTTGTGGTCGCGCTACCAGCAAAGTCGCGACCTGATCAGCGTTGGCGCCTATGTGGCCGGCGGCGATCGTGAGACCGACCTGGCGATTGCCCTGCAACCGCAATTGGTCACCTACCTGCGCCAAGGCCTCAACGACAACATCAGCATGGGCGAAAGCGAAGCGCACCTGCAGTCCATCTTCGCCCCCGCGCCAGGCGGCTAAGCCATGGCCAGCAGCCGCTCCTCACGCTTGGCCCCGGTGGTGGACATGGCCGAAAAGGCCGAAAAAACCGCGGTCCAGCGCCTGGGTTACTTCCAGGGCCAGGTGCGCCTGGCACAAAGTAAGCTCGGCGACCTGGAGCGCTTTCGCGGCGAGTACCAGCAGCAGTGGATCGAGCGCGGCACCAAAGGCGTGTCCGGCCAGTGGCTGATGGGCTACCAGGGCTTTCTCAACCAGCTTGAAACCGCTGTCGGCCAGCAGCGCGAGAGCCTGGCCTGGCACCAGAACAACCTCGACAAGGCCCGCGAGAGCTGGCAGCAGGCGTATGCCCGGGTCGAAGGGTTGCGTAAGCTGGTGCAGCGCTATATCGACGAGGCGCGGGCGCTTGAGGATAAGCGCGAGCAAAAACTGCTCGATGAGTTGTCCCAGCGCCTGCCGCGCCAGAATCCCTACTAGCGCCAGGCTCCGGACTCAATGTGTTGCCCACATCCGGTTAGCCTGCTACACCTTGTATCTAGGCCTATGACAAGGAAGCAGTCACATGTCAGTCGAGTCAGAAGTATCCCTGGATGGGAAGAAGTTGACGATCGCAATCAAGGGCCGGTTCGATTTCGGCAGCCACCAGCTCTTTCGTGACGCCTACGAGCGTTTCTACAAGGTGCCGGACGTGTACATCGTCGACCTGAAAGAAACCACCTACATGGACAGCTCCGCCCTGGGCATGCTCCTGCTGCTGCGCGATCATGCCGGGGGGGATAACTCGGAGGTCAGGGTCATCAACAGCAGCTCCGATGTGCGCAAGATCCTTGCGATTTCCAATTTCGACAAACTGTTCGATATCCATTGAGCGCGCTGGCCCCGGTCCTCGAACCGCTGACCATCCTGATCGCCGAAGACAGCGCCGCCGACCTGCTGTTGCTGTCGACCATCGTCCGGCGCCAGGGCCACCAGGTGCTCACCGCCAGCAACGGCGCACAAGCTGTCGAGCTGTTTGCCCGCGAACGCCCGCAACTGGTGCTGATGGACGCCCTGATGCCGGTGATGGATGGCTTTGAGGCCGCGCGGCGGATCAAGCAACTGGCGGGCGAGGCCCTGGTACCGATCATCTTCCTCACCTCCCTGCGCCAAAGCGAAGCCCTGGCCCAATGCCTGGATGCCGGTGGTGATGACTTCTTGCCCAAGCCCTATAACCCGCTGATCCTCGCGGCCAAGATCAATGCGATGGACCGCCTGCGCCGCCTGCAGGCCACGGTGTTGCAGCAGCGTGACCTGATCGCCAAGCACCATGACTACCTGCTGCATGAGCAGCGCGTGGCCAAAGCGGTGTTCGACAAGGTCGCCCATTCGGGTTGCATCAACGCGGCGCCGAACATTCGCTACCTGCAATCGCCCTATGCGCTGTTCAACGGCGACTTGTTGTTGGCGGCCTATACGCCGGCGGGTGACATGCATGTACTGCTCGGCGACTTCACCGGGCACGGCCTGCCAGCGGCGGTCGGCGCCATGCCGTTGGCCGAAGTGTTCTATGGCATGACGGCCAAGGGCTACGGGCTGACGCAGATCCTGCGGGAGATGAACGCCAAGCTCAAACGCATCCTGCCGGTGGACATGTTCTGCTGCGCGACGCTGTTGTGCCTGAGTGCGCAACGGCGTGCGGTGGAAGTCTGGAATGGCGGCATGCCCGAGGGCTATGTGCATGAAGTCGCCACGGCTAAGCGCACGCCGCTGATATCACGGCACTTGCCGTTGGGCGTGCTGTCGGCGCAGGCGTTCGATGATCGCACGGAAGTCTGGCCGATGGCCCTGGGCGACCGCGTATTTCTGCTCTCCGATGGCGTGCTGGATACCGCCGATGCCAACGAGCAATTGTTCGGCGCCGAGCGCTTGCAGCAGGTGTTTGCCGCTAATCGTGAGCCGGACCGCTTGTTCGAGGATATCGAGCAGGCCCTGGCGGCGTTTCGCGGTGAGGCGCGGGATGACGTGAGCATGCTCGAAATCACCCTGCAGGCCGGCCAGTCGATGCGTGCGACGGGGCCGTTGTATGCCGACAGCGGCCAGTCGTGCCCGTTGGATTGGTCGGTGAATTTCGAATTTCGCGCCGAGACCCTCAGGCGTTACAACCCGTTGCCCTATCTGTTGCAACTGCTGCTGGAGATCCACGGCCTGCGCGAGCAGAGCGGGGCGCTCTACAGCGTGATGGCCGAACTGTATTCCAACGCCCTGGAGCACGGCGTGCTGGGCCTGGACTCGCGGCTCAAGCGCAATGCTGAAGGTTTTGCGCAGTATTACCGCCAGCGCAATGAGCGGCTGGTGCAACTCAACAGCGGTTATGTGCGCGTGCATGTGCAGGTAGAGCCCACCGCTACGGGCGGCAGGATGACCTTGCGCATCGAAGACAGCGGCCCCGGATTCGATGTGGAACAGGTACTGGCTCGCCCGCTGGATGTCGACCGTCTGTCTGGTCGCGGCTTGGGCCTGGTGCGTCAACTGAGCAGCGATGTACGCTGGTCCGACGGCGGGCGCAGTGTCTGCGTGGAGTTTTGCTGGGAGGCTCTGGCATAATCCGCCGATTCTTGATCAAGGAGCGAACAAGTGGTTGAGGTTCATCTGGACCCGGACGTGTTATCGGGTTTGCAGGAAGTCATGGAAGGCGAGTACCCCAAATTGCTCGATACCTTTCTCGATGATTCGCAAAAGCGCGTCGAAGCGCTGCGCAAGGCTCGCGACGATGCCAAGGCGTTGGCGCGCATCGCCCATAGTTTCAAGGGCAGCAGTGGTAACCTCGGTGCGGTGCGGTTGGCGCACTTGTGCCAGCGCTTGGAGGTTGAGTCGGTCGAGGCTGCAGCGGACCTGGGGGCCTTGGTCGATCAGATCGACCATGAGTTTGCGCTGGTCAAGCCGCTGTATGAGTCGGAGCGCCAGCGCTTCCAGCTTTAATTTCAGGCGCGGCAGGGCTTTTCCGAAGAGCTGGCCCGACTCTTGCTCTATCTCCTGATACTGCATCCCCGATTCCCATGCAGTGGAGACCTTACCTATGCCAGTCGCCCCTAATTCGCTCCTTCAGGCTGCCCCTGCGGCCAAGCCTCAAGCGCCTGCCGCCAATCCACCGGCGGCGGCCGCGGAGCCGCGGGACAAAGGCCCTGGCTTTGCTCAGGTGTTCGCCAGCCAGGGTTCGAAGCCCTCGGCCAAAGCCGACGACAACTCGGCCAAACCCGTGCGCGACAAGCCTGATGGCGCGAGTGCCAAGCCTGTTGCCGGCAACGATAAGCCTGTCGCGAACAACGATAAACCTGCCGCCGGTACGCCAGCGGTTGCCGATAGCGGCAAACCCTTGCCTGCCGACCCGCCGGCCAACCCCGCCGACAGCGCCAGCAGTGATCAAAACCCACCCGCCGACCCGGCCCTG
>NZ_JAKNRV010000392.1:0-4473 GCF_023072625.1 Pseudomonas emilianonis | reverse complement strand
ACCACCGGCGCGGCCGAGGTGTCGGCAGGTTCCGCCAGGCGCGCCAAGGCGGCCAGCAGTTCCGGAGTGGCGGCGGTGATCGGGGCACGTTCGCGGACTTCGCTGAACATGCCGTTGACCGCATCCAGTGCTTCGAGAATCACGTCCATCAGCTCCGAATCAACGTGACGCTCACCCTTGCGCAGGATGTCGAACACGTTCTCGGCGATGTGGCAGCACTCCACCAGCTCATGGAGCTGGAGGAAGCCGGCGCCCCCTTTTACAGTGTGAAAACCGCGAAAAATTGCATTGAGCAGGTTCGCATCATCCGGTCGGCTTTCCAGCTCGACCAGTTGTTCGGACAGTTGCTCTAAAATTTCGCCGGCCTCTACAAGGAAATCCTGAAGGATTTCTTCATCGGCGCCGAAGCTCATGGGTGTGCTCCTTAGAAGCCTAAACTGGATAACAGGTCATCTACGTCATCCTGACCTGACATAACGTCTTCACGTTTATCGGCATGAATCTGCGGACCTTCACCCTTGGCGAGATGTTTTTGTGGATCTTTTTCCGAGAGGATCGCTTCGCGGTCATGTTCGATGCCGGCAAAACGATCAACTTGGCCTGCCATAAGCACCAATTTGAGCAAGTTGCTTTCCACTTCGGTGACCAATTGGGTCACGCGCTTGATCACCTGACCGGTGAGGTCCTGGTAATCCTGGGCCAGCAGAATGTCATTGAGGTTGCTGGAAACCGTGTGGTTGTCCTGTTCGCTGCGCGACAGGAAACCTTCAACCCGACGGGCCAACTCACGAAATTCCTCAGCCCCCACTTCCCGACGCATGAAACGGCCCCAGTCAACGCTGAGCGCCTGGGCTTCATTGGCCATGCCGTTGACCAGAGGCGTGGCGTTTTCCACCAGATCCATGGTGCGGTTGGCCGCCGCTTCAGTCAGCCTGACCACATAGGACAGGCGTTCAGTAGCATCGGTAATTTGCGAAATCTCTTCGGCCTGGGGCATGTGCGGGTCAATCTGAAAGTTGACGATCGCACTGTGCAGCTCGCGTGTGAGCTTGCCCACTTCCTGATACAGGCCGCGGTCACGGGTCTGGTTAAGCTCATGGATTAACTGCACCGCGTCGCCGAAATGGCCTTTTTCAAGGCTCTCGACGAGCTGGTGAGCATGCTTTTTCAGGGTCGACTCAAAGTCCCCCTGTGACGTTTCTTTATGCTCCATAGCTCCCCCGTGGCAGCATCAATGACCGATGCGTTCGAAGATTTTTTCGATCTTCTCTTTCAAGGCCAGCGCAGTGAATGGCTTGACCACGTAGCCGTTGACCCCGGCTTGGGCGGCTTCGATGATCTGCTCTCGCTTGGCTTCGGCGGTCACCATCAACACGGGAAGACTGCGCAGTTTTTCATCGGCGCGCACATGACGTAGCAAGTCGATACCGGTCATGCCGGGCATGTTCCAGTCGGTTACCAGAAAGTCGATGCTCCCGCTGTTGAGGATCGGAATCGCCGTAAGGCCGTCATCCGCCTCGACCGTGTTGGTGAACCCAAGGTCACGCAACAGGTTTTTTATGATCCGCCGCATCGTTGAGAAGTCATCAACGATGAGGATTTTCATGTTCTTGTCCAATTCGACCTCCAAGCAGTCTTAAACGCGCCCAGCACCTGGACGCGCCATTTCAATCAACAGGCGTTACACAAAAAGGACTGCCCAGGGCACCACGAAACTCACCCGCGAAGACCAGGGCCCTCACGGTAGTGTTTGCAGTGTCCCCACACTGCCTGTCAGCGCGCGCGCCATTCTCCCAGGCGTCCCCGCAAGCGGGCTGCGCACTGGCTGTGCAGTTGGCTGACACGCGATTCGCTGACCCCCAGGACCTCACCGATTTCCTTGAGGTTCAGCTCTTCGTCGTAGTACAGCGCCAACACCAGTCGCTCACGCTCCGGCAAATTGGCAATCGCGTCCGCCAGCGCACCCTGAAAGCGTTCATCTTCCAGGTCACGCGACGGCTCGAGATGAGTACTCGCGCCATCCTCGTGCAGCCCTTCGTGTTCGCCGTCCTGCAACAGGTCGTCGAAACTGAACAGGCGGCTGCCCAAGGTATCGTTCAAAATCCCGTAATAATCGTCGAGACTCAATTGGAGTTCGGCCGCAACCTCGTGATCTTTAGCGTCGCGACCGGTTTTTGCTTCAATTGCGCGAATTGCGTCACTGACCATGCGCGTATTGCGGTGTACCGAACGCGGCGCCCAATCCCCTTTACGCACTTCATCGAGCATCGCGCCACGGATACGGATACCCGCATACGTCTCGAAACTCGCACCTTTGCTCGCGTCGTATTTGGTCGACACTTCGAGCAGGCCGATCATGCCGGCCTGGATCAAGTCTTCGACCTGGACGCTGGCGGGCAGGCGTGCCAGCAAGTGATAAGCGATGCGCTTGACCAGGGGCGCATAGCGCTCGATCAATTCACCTTGGCTGTCACGTGCCGATTTCTTGTAAAGGTTATAGCCGCTGGCTGTCATAGCACCGGTCCTGCGCTCGTCTGATGCACCAATCGCTCGACGAAAAACTCCAGATGCCCCCGTGGGTTGGCGGGCAATGGCCAGGTATCGACCTTCTGAGCAATAGCCTTGAACGCCAAGGCGCATTTCGAACGAGGGAACGCTTCGTAGACTGCACGCTGCTTTTGCACAGCCTTGCGTACACACTCGTCATAGGGAACTGCGCCGACGTATTGTAAGGCGACATCGAGAAAGCGATCTGTGACCTTGGTCAACTTGGCGAACAGGTTGCGCCCTTCCTGCGGGCTCTGGGCCATATTGGCCAGCACGCGGAAGCGGTTCATGCCGTAGTCACGATTCAGTAGTTTGATCAGGGCGTAGGCGTCGGTGATCGAGGTGGGTTCATCGCAGACCACCAGCAGGACTTCTTGCGCGGCGCGCACGAAGCTGACCACGGACTCGCCGATCCCGGCGGCGGTGTCGATCACCAGCACGTCGAGGTTGTCGCCGATATCGCTGAACGCCTGAATCAGGCCGGCATGCTGCGCCGGGCTCAGGTGGACCATGCTCTGAGTGCCCGAGGCGGCCGGCACGATGCGGATGCCTCCAGGGCCCTGCAGCAGCACATCGCGCAGCTCGCAGCGGCCCTCGATCACATCGGCGAGGGTATGTTTGGGCGTGAGCCCCAGCAAAACGTCGACGTTCGCCAATCCCAGGTCAGCATCCAGCAGCATGACACGACGGCCAAGCTCTGCCAGGGCCAGGGACAAATTCACTGACACGTTAGTTTTCCCGACGCCACCTTTGCCGCCGGTCACCGCGATCACCTGTACGGGATGCATGCTGCCCATTTTATTTCTTTACCTTGTCTTGCTTAGACGCAGGCTACATGGGTTGGCCGCATGAATCGCTGCAGACCATCGATGTAGATACAATTCAGGGTGTTCATGCTGACCTCAACCCACCCGTTTTGCCGGGTTGTGGTAAAGGTCAGCGAACATATCGGCCATCGCTTCCTCGCTAGGCTCTTCTTGCATTTGCACGCTGACGGCACGGCTGACCAACTGATGACGGCGCGGCAGATGCAAATCATCTGGAATCCGCGGCCCGTCGGTCAGGTAGGCGACCGGAAGTTCATGACTGATCGCCAGGCTCAACACCTCGCCCAGGCTCGCGGTTTCATCGAGCTTGGTGAGGATGCATCCGGCCAGGCCACAGCGCTTGTAGCTATGGTACGCAGCGGTAAGAACTTGTTTTTGGCTGGTGGTTGCAAGCACCAGGTAATTTTTCGACTTGATACCACGCCCGGCCAGGCTTTCCAGTTGCATGCGCAACGCCGGGTCGCTGGCTTGCAAGCCGGCGGTATCGATCAACACCACACGCTTGCGCAGCAACGGATCGAGGGCGTTGGCCAGGGACTGGCCCGGGTCAACGTGGGTCACCGACACATTGAGGATACGGCCCAGGGTCTTGAGTTGCTCCTGGGCACCGATGCGGTAGCTGTCCATGCTCACCAGCGCGATATTCTGGGCGCCGTACTTGAGCACGTAACGCGCGGCCAGCTTGGCCAGGGTGGTGGTCTTGCCCATGCCGGCAGGGCCGACCATGGCGATCACGCCACCCTCTTCCAGGGGTTCGAGTTCCGGGGTCACGATCATCCGCGCAAGGTGGGCCAGCAACATGCGCCAGGCCTGGCGAGGTTCTTCGATTTCGGTGGTCAGCGCCAGCAGGTCGCGGGACAACGGGCCGGACAGGCCGATGCGTTGCAGGCGACGCCACAGGTTGGCCTGTTGCGGTTTGCTGCCTTGCAGTTGAGTCCACGCCAGCGAACCAAGCTGCACTTCCAGCAGCTCACGCAGGCCATTGAGTTCAAAGCGTTTTTTCGCCGCCGATATGCGTCAGGCCATGAAACTGGTACGTGACGAGCTGGGCGCCGACGCTGCGATTATCGGTAACCGTCGTATTGCCGGCGGTGTCGAG
>NZ_JAKNRV010000391.1:0-4483 GCF_023072625.1 Pseudomonas emilianonis | reverse complement strand
CGATCGGCCAGGTGCGCCAGCGTATCCACCGCGTGCGTGCCAAGCGCGTGGTGCTGGCGACCGGTGCGTGCGAGCGTCCGCTGGTGTACGGCAACAACGACGTGCCGGGCAATATGCTCGCCGGTGCGGTGTCGACTTACGTGCGCCGTTACGGCGTGGCACCGGGTCAAAAGCTGCTGCTGTCGACCAACAACGACCACGCCTACCGCGTCGCGCTGGACTGGTTAGAGGCCGGCCTGAAGGTGGTGGCCGTGGCCGATGCCCGTCACAACCCACGTGGTGCGCTGGTGGAAGAAGCCCGCGCCAAAGGCATTCGTATCCTCACCGGCAGCGCCGTGATCGAAGCCCGTGGCAGCAAACACGTGACCGGCGCCCGCGTTGCCGCCATCGATGTCAAAGCGCATACCGTCACCAGCCCCGGCGAGTGGTTGGACTGCGATCTGGTCGCCAGCTCCGGCGGCTACAGCCCGGTGGTCCACCTGGCATCGCACTTGGGCGGCAAGCCAACCTGGCGCGAAGACATCCTCGGTTTTGTACCGGGCGAGGCACCGCAAAAGCGCGTGTGCGTCGGCGGTATCAACGGCGTCTACGGTCTTGGCGATTCGCTGGCGGATGGTTTTGAAGGCGGCGTGCGCGCCGCCAGCGAAGCCGGTTTTACCCCGGTGGAAGGCACGCTGCCTAAAGCCTTGAACCGCCTGGAAGAACCGACCCTGGCACTGTTCCAGGTACCTCACGAAAAAGCCACTGCGCGGGCGCCCAAGCAATTTGTCGACCTGCAGAACGACGTCACCGCCGCCGCCATCGAGCTCGCCACCCGCGAAGGTTTCGAGTCGGTGGAACACGTCAAACGCTACACCGCGCTGGGCTTCGGCACCGACCAGGGCAAGCTGGGTAACGTCAACGGCCTGGCCATTGCGGCGCGCTCGCTGAACGTGACCATCCCGCAGATGGGCACCACCATGTTCCGCCCCAACTACACGCCGGTGACCTTCGGCGCAGTCGCGGGCCGGCACTGTGGGCATATCTTCGAGCCCGTTCGCTACACCGCGCTGCACGCCTGGCATGTGAAGAACGGCGCCGAGTTTGAAGACGTCGGCCAGTGGAAACGCCCATGGTACTTCCCGCGCAACGGTGAAGACCTGCACGCGGCGGTCAAGCGCGAATGCCTGGCGGTGCGCGACAGCGTCGGCCTGCTGGATGCGTCGACCCTCGGCAAGATCGACATTCAAGGCCCGGATGCCCGCGAGTTCCTCAACCGCATCTACAGCAACGCCTGGACCAAGCTCGACGTGGGCAAGGCGCGCTACGGCCTGATGTGCAAGGAAGACGGCATGGTCTTCGACGACGGCGTGACCGCGTGCCTGGCCGACAACCACTTCTTGATGACCACCACCACCGGCGGCGCCGCCCGTGTGCTGCAGTGGTTGGAGATCTACCAACAGACCGAATGGCCGGACCTCAAGGTGTACTTCACCTCGGTCACCGACCACTGGGCGACCATGACCCTGTCGGGCCCCAACAGCCGCAAGCTGCTGGCCGAAGTCACCGACATCGACCTGGACAAGGACGGCTTCCCGTTCATGACCTGGAAAGAAGGCCTGGTCGGCGGTGTGCCGGCGCGGGTGTTCCGCATCTCGTTTACCGGCGAGCTGTCGTATGAAGTCAACGTGCAGGCCGACTACGCCATGGGCGTGCTCGAACAGATCGTCGCGGCGGGCAAGCAGTACAACCTGACCCCATACGGCACCGAGACCATGCACGTATTACGGGCCGAGAAGGGCTTCATCATCGTCGGCCAGGACACCGACGGCTCGATGACCCCAGACGACCTGAACATGGGCTGGTGCGTCGGCCGCACCAAACCGTTCTCGTGGATCGGCTGGCGCGGCATGAACCGTGAAGACTGCGTGCGCGAAGAGCGTAAGCAACTGGTGGGCTTGAAGCCGATCGATCCGACGGTGTGGCTACCAGAAGGCGCGCAACTGGTGTTCGACGCCAAGCAGACGATCCCGATGAAGATGGTCGGCCACGTCACTTCCAGCTATGCGCATAACTCCCTGGGTTATTCGTTTGCGATGGCGGTGGTCAAGGGCGGCTTGAAGCGTATCGGCGAACGGGTGTTTTCGCCCCAGGTCGATGGCAGCGTGATTGAGGCGGAGATTGTGTCTTCGGTGTTCTTTGACCCGAAAGGCGAACGCCAAAACATCTGACGGACCGAGTCGCGGCCATCGGGGGCAAGCCCCCTCCCACATTTTGAAATGCATTCCCCTGTGGGAGGGGGCTTGCCCCCGATGAGGCCAGAACAGTCACCACAGAATTCAAACAGGTGCTTTATGACAGCAGCCAATGTTTACCCACAACGCCCCACCACCGGCGCCAAGGCCGAGTCGTCGCTGCACCATGCCGACCTCGCCAGCCTGATCGGCAAGGGCCGCAAGAATGCCGGCGTGACCGTGCGTGAAAAGAAACTCCTCGGCCACCTGACTATCCGTGGCGACGGCCATGACGCCGCGTTTGCAGCAGGCGTCCACAAAGCCCTGGGCATCGAACTGCCCGGCGCCCTGAGCGTGATCGTCAAAGGCGAAACCAGCCTGCAATGGCTCGGCCCGGATGAGTGGTTGCTGGTGGTGCCGAGCGGTGAAGAATTCGCCGCCGAACAAAACCTGCGCGCCGCCCTGGGCGATCTGCACATCCAGATCGTCAACGTCAGCGGCGGTCAACAGATCCTCGAACTGCGCGGCCCGAACGTGCGCGACGTGCTGATGAAGTCCACCAGTTATGACGTACACCCCGACAACTTCCCGGTGGGCAAGGCGGTGGGCACGGTGTTCGCCAAGTCGCAATTGGTGATCCGCCATACCGCTGAAGACACCTGGGAGCTGGTGATTCGTCGCAGCTTCTCGGATTACTGGTGGTTGTGGTTGCAGGATGCCTCGGCCGAATTCGGCCTGAGCGTTCAAGCCTGAGGAGTGACCCATGAGCCGCGCACCCGATACATGGATTTTGACCGCCGACTGCCCCAGCGTGCTCGGCACGGTGGACGCGGTCACCCGCTACCTGTTCGAGCAGGGTTGCTACGTCACTGAGCACCACTCGTTCGATGACCGGTTGTCAGCGCGCTTTTTTATCCGCGTGGAGTTTCGCCAGCCGGACGGTTTCGATGAACAAGCGTTCCGTGATGGCCTGGCCGCGCGCGGGCAAGCGTTTGGGATGATCTTTGAGCTGACGGCGCCGAACTACCGGCCCAAAGTGGTAATCATGGTGTCGAAGGCCGATCACTGCCTGAACGACCTGTTGTATCGCCAGCGTATCGGCCAGTTGTCGATGGATGTGGTTGCGGTGGTGTCCAACCACGCCGATCTGAAACCGTTGGCCGACTGGCACCAGATTCCCTACCACCACTTCGCCCTCGACCCCCACGACAAACCGTCCCAGGAGCGTCAGGTGTGGCAAGTGATTGAACAGACCGGCGCCGAACTGGTGATTCTTGCGCGCTACATGCAAGTGCTGTCGCCGGAGCTGTGCCGCAAGCTCGATGGCAAGGCGATCAATATCCACCACTCATTGTTGCCGGGTTTCAAGGGCGCCAAGCCTTATCACCAGGCGTACAACAAGGGCGTGAAGCTGGTCGGCGCGACGGCGCATTACATCAACAACGACCTGGATGAAGGCCCGATCATCGCCCAGGGTGTGGAAGTGGTGGATCACAGTCACTATCCCGAGGACCTGATTGCCAAGGGGCGCGATATCGAAGGGCTGACCTTGGCCCGGGCGGTGGGGTATCACATTGAACGGCGGGTGTTTTTGAATGCCAATAGAACGGTGGTGCTCTGACTGACGCCATCGGGGGCAAGCCCCCTCCCACATTTGGAATGCATTCCCCTGTGGGAGGGGGCTTGCTCCCGATAGGGCCATTACTAACAACGCAAAAACAGCATCTGTACCCGAGCACTCAACGCGCTGCCCACCCACGGGCAACGCGCTTCCATAAAAACAACAGCGAGGTGAAAGCATGTCTGGTAATCGTGGTGTCGTGTATCTCGGCAACGGCAAGGTCGAAGTACAGAAAATCGACTATCCCAAAATGCAGGACCCGCGTGGCAGGAAGATTGAACACGGCGTCATCCTGCGCGTGGTCTCCACCAACATCTGCGGCTCCGACCAACACATGGTGCGCGGCCGCACCACTGCCCAGACTGGCCTGGTGCTCGGTCACGAAATCACTGGTGAAGTGATCGAGAAGGGCAGCGACGTCGAGAACCTGAAAATCGGCGACCTGGTGTCCGTGCCCTTCAACGTCGCCTGCGGCCGCTGCCGCTCCTGCAAAGAGCAACACACCGGCGTGTGCCTCACCGTCAACCCGCAGGGCGTGCGGGTGTTCAACCGTTCGATGGCCGCGTTGCTGGTGGCCAGTGTGGGTTATTTGCTGATGGCTTGAGCAAGTCGCGGTATTGCCCCGGCGTGGCGGCGAAGTGTTGCTTGA
>NZ_JAKNRV010000390.1:0-4486 GCF_023072625.1 Pseudomonas emilianonis | reverse complement strand
CTGGGTGAATGACAGCGAACACCTGCCTGACCTCGCTGAACTGGGCGTGGTGTTCCTGCTGTTTTCCCTGGGCCTGGAGTTCTCGCTGAGCAAAATGTTCGAGCTGCGCCGCGTGGTATTTGGCCTGGGCAGCCTGCAGGTGCTGGGGTGCGGGGTGCTGCTGGGGGGCCTGTTGATGGCCTTTGGCGTGTCGCCGAACATCGCCCTGCTGCTCGGTGCGGGGCTGGCGTTGTCGTCCACGGCCATCGTCAGCAAAGAGCTGGGCAGCCTCGGGGAGATCTTCAGCAGCCATGGCCAGAACGCGATTGGGGTGCTGCTGTTCCAGGATGTGGTAGCGGTGTTGCTGCTGACCCTGGTCCCGGTGTTCGCCGGTAGCAGCGAGCAGGCCTGGTATTGGGCCCTGCCGTTGACGCTGGGCAAGACGCTGTTGTTGTTCGTAGGCCTGTTGCTCGCCGCCCGCTGGTTATTGCCGCGTTTGTTCCGTGAAGTCGCCGCCTCCCATTCGGCCGAGCTGTTTGTGCTGCTGGCGCTGGTGATTGTGTTGCTGACCGCCTGGCTCACTCACCTGCTGGGCCTCTCCCCCGCGCTTGGCGCGTTCCTGGCCGGCATGCTGCTGGGGGAAAGCCATTACCGGCATCAGATCGAGGCGGATATCCGACCGTTTCGCGACATTCTGCTGGGGCTGTTTTTCGTCAGCATCGGCATGCTCATCGACCTGCAATTGTTCATCAGCCACAGCCTGCTGATCCTCGGCTTGACCCTGGCGCTGATGCTGACCAAAGGCTGCGTGGTCGCGGCACTGGTCAAACTGCGCGGCAGCGACCGAGAAACCGCCTGGCGCAGCGGTCTGGCCCTGGCTCAGGGCGGCGAGTTCTGCTTTGCGCTGATGGCGCAGATGCAGCAGAGCCGACTGATACCGGATGAGTTCAACGGGTTGCTGCTGGCCGCCACCTTCTGCTCGATGCTGCTGACCCCGCTGTTACTGCGGGCAGCACCGAGCATTGCCCTGCGCCTGCACCGCAAGCCCAACCAACAGGTGCAACTCGAAGCCATCACCGCGCTCAACGCGGAGTTACGTGACCATGCGGTGATCTGCGGTTATGGCCGCGTCGGGCAATCGATCGGGCGCTTTCTGCACCGTGAACAACAGGCGTTTATTGCACTGGATGACAACCCGGAACGGGTGCAGGAAGCCGCTACCGACGACAGCAGCGTGCATTATGGCGACTGCCGTCGTGGCGCCCTGCTCAGTGCGGTCGGCCTGGACCGTGCGCGCCTGGTGGTGATCGCCGTGGATAACACCGAGGTCGCTCTCGTGGTACTGAAGGAAGCCCGCCGGATCAACGCCGACGTACCGATCCTGGTGCGCACACGCGACGACAGCCAATTGGCCGAGCTGAAAGCCGCGGGCGCCAGCGAAGTGGTGCCCGAACTTCTGGAGTCGAGCCTGATGCTCGCCTCCCACGCCCTGATCCTGCTGGGCATACCAGACCAGCAGGTGCAAGCGCGGGTCGATGACGTGCGGCATAACCGCTACCGTCTGCTACACGGCTTTTACCCGCGGGCGACCCCTGACGAAGAGGCGCCGATCAATCCTGACTGATCGCACCGATCTTGTGGATCGACAGGTCCGCACCGTAGTACTCCTCTTCCTGGCTCAGGCGCAGCCCGTGTACGCGCTTGATCACGCCGTATACCAGCAGGCCGCCGGTAAACGCCACCGCCACACCCAACGCGGTGCCGATCAATTGGCTGATCAGGCTGACCCCGCCCAACCCACCAAGGGCGGTCTGGCCGAAGATGCCACAGGCAATCCCGCCCCACACGCCACACAGGCCATGCAGCGGCCAGACACCCAGCACGTCGTCGATCTTCCAACGATCCTGGGCAGCAATGAAGCACCACACAAACAGACCGCCGGCGACAACGCCCGTGACCAATGCACCCACCGGATGCATCAGATCGGAGCCGGCACAGATCGCCACCAGCCCGGCCAGCGGGCCGTTATGCAGGAAACCCGGGTCATTGCGGCCAATCACCAGCGCCGCGACTGTACCGCCGACCATGGCCATCAACGAATTGACTGCCACCAGGCCGCTGACGCCATTCAGGGTCTGCGCGCTCATCACGTTAAAGCCGAACCAGCCGACAATCAGAATCCACGAACCCAGCGCGAGGAACGGAATGCTCGACGGTGCAAAGGCCACCAGGCGACCTTCGCGATAACGCCCATTGCGCGGTCCGAGCAACAGCACCGCCGCCAACGCCAGCCAGCCACCCATGGCATGTACCACCACGGAACCGGCGAAATCATGGAAGCTGGCACCGAAGGTCGCGAGCAACCAGGCCTGCACGCCAAAATTGCCGTTCCACACCAGCCCTTCGAAAAACGGGTAGATAAACGCCACGATCAACGCGGTGGCGCACAACTGCGGAACAAATCGTGCACGCTCGGCAATGCCCCCGGAAATAATCGCCGGAATCGCTGCGGCAAAGGTCAACAGGAAGAAAAACTTCACCAGGCCGTAACCGTGATCGGCACTGATCACCGCCGCCGGCTGCATGAAGCTCACGCCATAAGAGATCCAATAGCCTATAAAGAAATAGGCCAGGGTGGAGATCGCGAAGTCACTGAGGATTTTCGACAGGGCGTTGACTTGGTTCTTCTGGCGCACGGTGCCGACTTCGAGGAAGGCGAAACCGGCGTGCATGGCGAGGACCATGACCGCACCAATCAGAATAAATAGGGTGTTAGAACTGTGGACGAGGGTGTCCACTGCACTTTGCAGATTTTCCATGGAGGTTGGCAGGCCTGCGATAAAGGCAAAAAGCACCAAAGCGGTTCAAGCCGGCGTTTCGCGCACTAAATTGGCCCCATCGGCCCCACCCTTCTTCAGAGGGCGTGAACCGCTTTAGCGCAGCGATCAGCACAGACGGCCATTCCCGACAGGGTTTTTCCGCGAGTTTCAGTTATATAGGGTAAGGTTTTCACCGGTTTGCGGCCCAACCGCCCAGATTCAGCGCAGGCCTCGGGGCCTGCGCACCAAGGAAAAGCAAAAGTTGTACCAGACAATTGCAATGAACCTTCACCGATGCCGGTGACTCGAAACCACACGTACCGAACAGCCACTCACGGAGATATCCATGGCCAGCAAAACAGCACAGACGGCTCAAGAAATACTGATGGCGGATTTTCAGACCCTGGTCAGTGACACCGAAAAGTTGCTGGACGACACCGCCATCCTGGCCGGCGACCAGGCCGACGAACTGCGCGCCAAGATCCACGACAGCCTGCTCAAGGCCCGTGAAACCCTGCAACTGACCGAAGACTCCCTGCGCGACCGCAGCAAGGCCGCCGTCACCGCGACCGAAGATTATGTGCAGGCCAACCCTTGGCAGTCGGTGGGCATTGCCGCCGGCGTGGGCTTTTTGATCGGCCTGCTTGCTACAAGGCGCTAATCCTATGTCTATCGGCGAATCCGGCTCGTCCACGGGCCCAAGTTCAACGTCCCGACGCCTGGGCGCAGCCGTACTGGGCTTGCTACACAGCCATGTCGAACTGTTCGGCATCGAGTTGCAGGAGCAGAAGGCCCGCACCGTCAGCCTGCTGCTGTTTGCCGGGCTGGCCCTGGTGTTTGCCCTGCTGTTGCTGGTGGGGTTGTCGACGTTGGTGATGATTCTGGTATGGGACACCGGCTACCGCCTGACCGGAATCATCTGCCTCTGTGTGTTCTATACCCTGGCCGCTGTGTTCTGCGCTGTGCGCTTGAAGGCGGCGGTGTTCGATGAATCCACGCCGTTCCACGCCACGCTCGAAGAGCTGGCCAATGACCGGGAGCGCCTGCTGCCATGAGCCTGACTGAATTCCCGCACACCCACTCGCGCCAGGAAATGCGCAAGGCGCTGATCCGCCTGCGCATGGAAATGCACCGCCAGGAAATCCGCCATGAGTCCCAGCAACTGATGGCGCCCCTGCACAAAGTGCGCAACATGGGCCAGAACTGGCAGGACAGCCTGGGTATCAAGCACGCGCCTCTGTGGGGCGTGGCAGCAGTGACGCTGATAGGTTTCTTCACCGGCAAGGGCGCCAAGGGCGGCAGTATCAGCAGCCTGACCCGCCTGGTGCGGCTGGGCGCTGGCTTGATCCCGCTGATCAAATTGGCCATGCAGGGCGCCTCACGCAAAGGTTGAGGCCTGCTGGCTGCATTCTTGCAAACACAATCGGCCCGGCCCTCGTCAACGAAGGCCGGGTCTTTTCTTGCCAACGCGTTAAGGAGGCCCCGTGATCGACGGGCAACCGCTCGCCTGCTTCCAGCCATTCATTGACACCGCCACCGGGCGCATTGCCGGCGTCGAAGCCCTTGGCCGTGACCTACAAGTCGCTGGCCGACGGTAAGAACATGGACATCTTCCTCGGCAACTGGATGCCGACCATGGAAAACGACATCAAGCAGTACCGTGATGCCGGCACCGTGGAAACCGTGCG
>NZ_JAKNRV010000038.1:0-23517 GCF_023072625.1 Pseudomonas emilianonis | reverse complement strand
CTTCCAGCAGGAAAAACTCGAAGCCCTGGGCCGCATCCACAATGGCGATGAAGCCGTGCGCGCCGCCGGCATGGCGCGCCAGGCCGGGTTCGACAACTTCAACCTGGACTTGATGCACGGTTTGCCCTATCAGTCCCTTGACGACGATGTCGTGCCAGGTGAAACGGGTCAGGCGCTTGGCGGCCAACTCGGCACCGAAGGGCCGCGCGATCAGCGTCCACACAAAGGCAAACAGCAGGCCCACGGGCCCGGCCAGGTTGACGTTGGCGAAGTTGAGGAAGTCGGCGTCATAAGCGCCCTGGATGCTGATGAACGACGAGGTGTTCACCAACGTCAGCAGCATGCCCAGGTAGAAACGCGGCTGTACCGTGAGTGTGCCGATGCAGATAAACGGCACCGCGAACGCCAGCACCAACATGGGGAAATCGTGCAGGTTGGGCAGCACCAGGAACAGATACAGGCTGGCGAACAGCACCGACATGGCGGTCCAGAAGAAAAAGCGGTAGATCTGCGGCGCCGGGTCGTCCATCGACGCAAAGAAGCTGCAGGCGACGGCCGCCAGGATCACGGCGCTGCCGCCGTCGGTCCAGCCCAGCAGAATCCACAGCACCGAGGCGACGATGATCGCGGTGACGGTGGAAAACGCCGAGTAGAGCATCAGACCACGGTCGAGAAACGGCGTCAGCCGGCCCAGGCGCCAGTGGCGGTACACGGCGCGCCAGGTGTCCTGCCTTTCGCATTGGATCGCGGCCTGCAGGCTGCGGCAGTCTTGCCACAGGTCGATCCACTCACCCAGGCGGTACAGGGCGTTGGAGAACAGCAGCGTGTGGCGATCGTCCAGCGCTTCGCCAGCCGGTTGCAGCGCGTCGAGTTGGTCACGCAGGGCGCGCCAGCGTTCCAACGGCGCGGATTCGGTGGTGCTGTGCAGCCACTGATCCGTCGCCTCCAACAGCGGCGCGAGCGTTTCGAGAAACTCCGGCGCACGGTGTTCGATGGCGTATAGCGCATCGTCGAGCGCATCCACCACCGGCAGCAGGTGGATCATCCGCCCGCGCAATTCCTTGGTGTTGCGCACCGTCTGCGGCCGGGCGCCTTCGTGGGGCAACTGGCCGATCATCAACTCCAACGTGTTGAAGGTGGCGACCATGCCGCCGCGCAAGGCGCTGACTTCCGCCGGCGCCACGTTGCGGCTCAGAAAGCGCTGGCTGTAGACCTGGGCGTCGCTGAACCACTTGGCCACCGAACCATCGAACACCGGCATCAGGCGCCGTGGCCAGAACATCGCGCCGACCACCGCCGCCACCGCGATGCCGAGAAAGATTTCCTCGGTGCGCGCTTCGGCCACGTCCCACACCGTCAGGGGGTTGTCCACCACCGGCAAGGCGATCAGCGGCAAGGTGTAGCCGGCCAGCATCAAGGCGTAGTTATTCGCGGTGCGCAGGTGCATGGAGAGAAACAGCAGGGTGCCCGTCCACAATGCAATCACCACCACCAGCAGGTAAGGCGACTGCACGAACATCGGCACGAACACCACCGCCGCCGCCGCGCCCATGAAGGTGCCGATCGCGCGGTACAGCGCCTTGGAACTGGTCGGGCCGACAAACGGGCTGGAGACGATGTACACCGTGGCCATCGCCCAGTACGGACGCGGCATTTGCATGAGCATGGCGATGTACAACGCGATCATCGACGCAGCGAACGTGCGTGCCCCGTAGAACCAGTCCTTGGCCGGCGGCATGCCGGTAAAAAATCCCCTCAAGATGCCGCAACCGCTTGATGTTGATGGGCGGCTTCAAAAGCGCGCAACACACGCAACGCAGCCTCCATGTCGCCAGGCGCGATATCCGCCAGCACGTCGCGGCGCAGACGCACCAGTTGCGCCTCCACCGCCTGCACCAGCTCGCGACCACGCACGGTGAGGCTCAAAGCCTTGGCGCGGCGGTCGTGGGCGTCTTCGGCGCGGCACACATAGCCGCCGCTACACAGTTGGTCGAGCAGGCGCACCAGCGACGGGCTTTCCATCCCCGACGCCTGGGCCACTTTGACTTGATGCACCCCGTCGCCCAGGCGGCCGATCATCAACAACGGCACGGCGCAGGCTTCGGAAATACCGTAGCTCACCAGCGTGCTCTGGCAGATTTTGCGCCAGTTACGGGCGCCCACCACCATGCTGCTGCTGAGGTTCGTCTGGAGTTGTTCGAGGGTCTTGGGCACTGGATCATTCGCATATAGTTAGTTTGCTAACTATCAATATGGCGGATGGAGCTGAACGCGTCAAGTTTTGAAACAATTTAGCGGGTGGGTGGAGATGGAGGTCAGTAAAGCGGGTTTGAGCGCGGGTGTTGGATTTTCAGCGATAGCCGCAACGCCGCATGACCCATGTGGGAGGGGGCTTGCTCCCGATAGCGGAGGTTCAGGCAATACATGGTTGACTGATCTACGGCTATCGGGGGCAAGTCGAATCGTCGCACCGCCCCTCCCACATTTGGATCGGCGTCGGCTTCAGGATCGCTGTGCAGCCTGCCATTCAGGCGGCGCCTGGGTAAGTAAAGCGGGTTTCAGCGTGAGGGTTGGATTTTCAACGATAGCCACAACGCCGCATGACCCATATGGGAGGGGGCTTGCTCCCGATAGCGGAGGTTCAGGCAATACATGGTTGACTGATCTACCGCGATCGGGGGCAAGCCCCCTCCCACATTTGGATCAGCGTCGGCTTCAGGATTGTTGTGCAACCGGCTTATTGACCGCTCAGTCTCCTAAGTGGCTCTGCTGGAAAATATCAGCACCTTTTGCTCCACCGCCAGACGCTCCAGACTTTCACTGCCTCGGATACAACAACTAACGCAGCCATTAACACCACGTTGTAGTTAGGAACAAGCTGAGCACCTACCAGCAACAGCGAAACAGAAGGCACAATAAAAGCCAATCGCAAGGGTGTTTGAAGGTAAGTAACCCACCTCACCTGTTCACGTCCAAGAAAGAACAGTAGGCACGAGATCACGATGGAAACTTGCAGCAGCATGGCAAAGCCGAACAGGTATAACTGCACAACGCTATGATCACGCAGCACCCATAAAGCACTTTCAAGATCGCTTAAATAAGGAATCCTTCCCTCTATTGCGCTGGCCACTGCATACCGAATCAGATAAAGGGCATCCATGGCTCCCCAAAACCAGAAGATCTGTTTGCGTGTCATTTTTTAACATCCTTGTATTCATAGGCCACATCAGGTGTTACAGGTTGCCAGTGCCAGGATTTTCCACCCTGTTGCCAATTGTCATCCCCATCCAGATAGCGTTGTTTGATATGCCGTAGATCACCATACCGACACTCAACCGATCTGTGAGTGAGCTGATCATCGCGACTGTCAAGCCTCACCCACCGTTGAGTCATAACCCTAGTGGTGTTCGCGAGATCCTTGCCATCCGATAAGAACATTCGCCCCTCATCACCCATGGAAACTAACCGATTAGCCACCAATAGTGCGGTGTTTTTAATGCCATCGTAATCGATGCTGACTTTTTCCCACTTACCCGGCCCGACATAAAGCCGACGGCCCATCAGATGCCCGTATTTAACGCGACACGCTCTACTTAAAGGAACGAAGGGATGGTCCGTCACGAATAACCAATCACCTGCCGCGAGTTTATCCAACACTCGCCGTTGATCTTTTTCCTCAGGACAACAAACAGGGGAAATATTGCATTCACTAAGAAGTTCACTCAGTCCCTGCAACGCATAAGGCGCACGAAAAAATTCCCTTACTTTGCTGCCGGCAAAATAGGGACTCTCGATTTTTGTGAGGTCATATTGTTCAATTTCAGCGCGGGGGATCAGTCGTTTCATGTTGTGTCCAGAAGAAGGAGTCAGCCCCTGTTGATAAGGGTTCCTCACTCTGCCCACCATCATCTACTTCCTTTTAGTCGATAGGAAATTTCCCAACCTCGTGTATCACCCGCCCCAGCACGCAGGTCGATTGCCATGGTGCGAAGCTTTCCAGAAAAAATTAACTGGGTCGCTTACAGCCCAGTTTTTTTTACCGCACACCATTTTTTTTTACATTACCGCGCGTCATAAAAGATTTTTTTACACCTCTCGCCCACGCCGCAACATCAGGTTCAACTCATCCACCACTTCAGCCCAATCCGCATCCTCCAGAATTTCCTCACGCAAAAACGCCTTCTGGCTATCCGTCCAGAAAAACGCATCGGCCAGTTGCAGCGCAGGCTTGAGCGGTGAATGCGTGGTGATGAACTGCTCGATGCCGGCCGCGTCATCGTCCAGGCCGAGTTGTTTGAACAGGGAGGGCAAGCTGTGTTCAGGCGATTGCATGATGAGCTCCGGATAGGTGGGTTTATCCGAGTCTAGTCCTCCCCCACAGCAGGCGCGAGCTTGCGCTAGAGGGTTTGCAGCCATGCCTGCAGTTGTGCGACGCATTGCTGCGCGCAGAGCTGGCCGGAGCGGGGTAAGCCGGAGATAAAGTTATGTCTACAATCCGTTCACCACTCAGTAGGACAAAAATCTATTTGTGGGCGAACCGTAACTGATGATTACAGAGCTCCCTAGAAATCGATTGCCACTACTTTGATATCCTGCTCATTCCGAATGGGTATTAGCGACAACCCTCAGGCTGCGACGGCTCTGGACCGAGGCATAGCACGAACAACCGCGCCCTGGCACCGCCGCCATCTTGCTGCATTATTTGACGCCACCCATGCGGCAGCGGCGCAAAATCGTCCGGCGCTTCGTTGCTGCTGATCAGCCAGACACGGCGGGTATCCGCCGGCAACTCCGACAAACGGTCGAGGTAAATACGCCCGCCGTCCTGATCCACCAGGGTGCCGAAGCCATAGGCATTCGGCCGCGTCGGCGTGCCATCAGGCTTGGGCGGTGTGTAAAGCTGCAATTGCGCGTCGGTCTGGTCGTAATACACGTAGCTCAAGTACCACAGCATGTCGCTGAGGACGATGCGGTCAGCTTCCTGGTAGTTGCGATTGACGAACTCCACCGGCACGTTGAACTGATCATCCACATCCACCGTGGCGTTGTTCTTCACCCCCATCAGCTCCACACCGACGCACAGCACGAACAATGCCGCGCCCAGCCATGAAAGACGCCTGGGCAGGCGGTCGATGGCCAGCGCAAGGAGGATAGGCAAGGCCAAGGCATAGACGGTGAGGTAACGCTCGATAAACACCGGCGAGATGAACGACGCCCCGTACACCAACAGCAGCGGCAGCAAAAAAAACAACGCCAGCAGCACGGCCGGCCGGTAGCGCGCCTGATCGCGCCAGGCGCTGACGCCCACCACGGTCACCAGCAGCAGCGGGAAAGACCAGAACAGCACCGGCCATAAGCCAAGACCTTCGTCCTGCAACATGAACTGCCAGATCATCGACGGCACGGAGAACAGGCTGACCGGCGCTTCCCAGCCGATGTCGCCACCGACCTTGAGCTGCTCGATATGCTGCACCAGCCCCACCAGATTCGGCAGCCAAGGCAGATACGCCAGTACGATCGCGACGTTGACCGCCCACCAGGCCGGACGCGTGATCAAGCGCCGGCCGGGTGGCTGGGACGCACTCAACAGCCCCAGCCAGACCCAATGCACCAACACACACAACGCAGTGAAGTAATGGGTGTAGAAACCGGCAGCCATCAGCAGCCCATACGCCAGCAAGTAGCGCGTGCGCTCGGGTTGGCGCACCCAATACACCAACGCCAGCGTCGCGCCCAGCAGCCACACGCCGAGCAGCGAGTACATGCGCACTTCCTGGCTATAGCGCACCGCGCTGGGGAACAGCGCCAGCAGCACACCGGCCAGCACGGCGGCGCGACGGGTGGAGAGTTGCCGCGCAAGCCAGATGCCCAGGCCCACCACGACCACGCCGGGAATCGCACTCATGCTGCGAATCGACCAGATGCCATCGCCGAACAGCTCGATCCAGCCGCGCAGCAGGAAGAAATACAGCGGCGGATGCACATCGTGGGCGGCGTGAAACCACAGGTCGACCGCAGCATATTGGGCGAGCAGCAGGCTCGAGCCTTCATCGCCCCAGATCGCTGCGGCCGTCAGGCCATAAAAACGCACGGCCAGCGCCAGCGCCAGAATCGGCACCCACCATAGGCGGCGTAACCAACCCTTACCTTCCCGGCTCCCCGCGAGGCGATTGACAGCAGAAATTGCCCCAACCTTGTCGTCTTGCTCTACCACAGACCGTCGCACCCCAATTCCCCTGCCACTGCCCGTTTTCAGGGCCAACCCTGCGCTTGCGCAAACAGGCGCCACTCTAGGACAAAAGCCCCGGATTCGCTCGTTGTTTCGCAACCGGCAGGCAGCGCGCCAACCCTGCGTCTACGTGCTGCGATCACGGCGGATCAACGGGCTTTACAGCCCCTTAACAGCGCACATCCGCAGAGGTCGGCGCCGCCGATCCAGATCCAAAGCGCGACCGATGCACCCCGTCAGAACCCGCTTTCCCGCTCGGCGCCAGGTCACGCCCAGCACCGACCTCCCTGACGAGGTGCGCAACCTAGGGCAGCGGAGTTAAATTGCCACTACCCACAGTCAGACAAATCAGCAATTTTTGTAGGCCTTCGCCGAAGCCTTCGCCGGATCACGCTATGATTGGCGCCCTCCAAGGACTCAGGATCAAGGACACGTCATGCGCATCGGTTTTCTGTCACCCCTGGCACTGGCACTGCTCGCCGGTCTCTCCCAGCCGGCACGCGCCAGCTCCGACGACTCGTGCTACCCCGACTGGAGGGTCTCGCGGGACAGCCTGGACACGTGCAACAACCTGCCGTTCCTGAGCCCCGGCAATGACAGCCGAACCAACCTGCGCCTGTTGCTGGCCGACAAAAAAGGCGCGCCCCTGGCGCCAAACGCCTTGAGCGAAGACGACCTGTCCCAAGGCTTCGGTCCGGTGCCGTTCCCGGTGTACCGCCTGGTGCCGATCGCCGCCACGCCGGCCGAACCGGATAGCACGCCGCACGCCTCACCCAGCGCCGAACTCGACACCCTGCTCCAGCCTTTGGGCATCCAGCGTGACGAATACAAATCCGCAGGTGCTGACTTCCTGAATGGCGAAGGCAGCCGCTGCCGCAGCAACGACGACGACAGCGCCACCGCGTTTATCCGCCAGGTGATCAAGGCCGACATGCCGGCGGCAGAGCGCGAGTTGCTGGTGAAGGCGCGCTTGCAATTGCTCACGGCGTGCTCCTGGGCAGGCCAAGTGGTGGACGCACAGCAGATCCAATCCACCGAAGGCCAACTGCTTCGCACTTATCTGCAAGCCGCCGCCGACTTCTACAGCGGCCGCTTCAGTGACGCCGAGAGCGGTTTTGCCGGCGCCAGCAGCAGTCATCTGCCCTGGCTGAAGGAAACCGCGCTGTACATGACCGCGCGGACATCACTGAACCAGGCACAGGCCGATGCCTTCGACGAATACGGCATGCCGCAACTCGAGCATGTGGATAAGTCCGCCTTGAGCGACGCCGAAGAGGGCTTCCTCGGTTACCTGAAGACTTATCCACAAGGTAATTACGTCGCCTCCGCCCGTGGCCTGCTGCGCCGGGTGTATTGGCTGGCGGACGATCACGCCAAGCTCGCCGAGGCCTATGCCTGGCAATTGACCCAGGCCACCGACGCCCAGCGCAATGTGTCCGTGGATGAACTGGTGGCCGAAGCCGACCTCAAGCTGCTGATGGTCAACGGCAAGGCGGTCAAGAACCCGATGATCCTGCTCGTCAGCGACCTGATGCTGATGCGCGCGCATACGCCGCCGACCCTCACCCACGCCGACCTCGATGGGCAAAAAGCCGTGTTTGCCGACGAACCGGCGCTGTTCGACTACCTGCAAGCGGCGTATGCCCTGTACGTCGAGCATCAACCCGACAACGCGTTGAAGCATCTGCCCCAGGACGTGCCGTCGAACCCGGATTACTTCGCCTTCAGCCAACAGACCCTGCGCGGCCTGGCCCTGGAAGCCAAGCAAGACTGGAAAGCCGCCGAAACCCTCTGGCTGCAACTGCTGCCGCTGGCCAAGCAACCGCTGCAACGCGACCAGTTGGAGCTGGCACTGGCGATGAATTACGAACGCAGCGGCCAGTTAGCCAAGGTGTTCGCTGCCGATTCGCCGATCAGCGCCAAACAGGTGCGCTACATCCTGCTGCGCAACAGCGCCGGGCCGGACTTGCTGCGCCAGCAGATCGCCCAGGCGCACGACCCGCTGGAGCGCCAGACCGCGCAATTCGTGCTGCTCTATAAAGACCTGCTGCGCGGCCAGTTCGCCACCTTCGACGACGACCTCAAGCAACTGCCGGCGTCGGCCCCGGACGACAAGCTGGGCACCAGCCTGGGTTATGTCTACGGCGCCGGCCAGACGTTGAAACTGTTTCAGTGGAACGGCGACAAAGCCGAATCCGGCTACGCCTGCCCGAGCATTGCGCAAACCGCCGCAACCTTGCAGAACGACGCGAAAAACCCCCACGGCCTGAACTGCTTCGGCGAGTTCATCCTGCGCAACAGCCTGGATAGCATGCCGCTTGAACAGGCGCGCGCCGCCGGCAGCCTGGGCAGCACGCCATCGGACTTCAAGGGTGCCACCTTCTCGCGGCTCGACGGCTACCAACAGGTGATCGGCAACCCCAAGGCACCTAAGGCCGACAAGGCCTACGCGCTGTTCCGCGCCCTTAATTGCTACGCGCCGTCTGGCTACAACAGTTGCGGCGGCGAAGACGTTACGCCGGCCGTGCGCAAGGCCTGGTTCCGCCAGCTCAAGACGGGCTTTGCCGACACGCAGTGGGGCAAATCGCTGCAGTACTACTGGTGAAACCGTTGTGGCTCGGCTTGCTGTTGCTGGCAAGCCCGGCCTTCGGCGCCGTCGACGCCCGCGACTATGACGCCTTCTGGCTGTGGAGCGGCGTCACACCACAGCCGGTGCTCAAGCAGGCGAAAACCCTGTACATCCTCCAGGGCCAGATCAACGCCACCCGCCGCGCGCCCCAACGCGGCGTGCAATTGATCGCCCAGGGCATGAGTGTGCCGCGCATCACCCAGGGCGACATCTGGCTGGTCTACCGCGCCCACACCCTACGCTGGCCAGACCGCGTCTACACCCAGTTGCTCGGCCAGGTACAACGCTGGCGCGAGGCCGGCAACCCGGTGATCGGCATCCAGATCGACTTCGACGCCCGCACCCAGTACCTGCACGAATACGCCGGTTTCCTGCGCGACCTGCGCCAGCGCCTGCCCGCCGACCTGCGCCTGAGCATCACCGGTCTGATGGACTGGAGCAGCAACGCCGACCCGACCGCCATCGCCCAGCTCAACGGCGTGGTGGATGAAGTGGTGGTGCAGACGTACCAGGGGCGCCAGAGCATCCCGGATTACGCGGCGTATCTGCCACGGATGAATCGGCTGGGGCTGCCGTTCAAGATCGGCTTGATTCAGGGCGGAGAATGGGAAACGCCGGGGTATTTGAAGGGGAGTGAGTGGTTTCGGGGGTATGTGGTGTTTTTGCGCAATCCATGAAGGCGCTTGTCTGGAAAATGCCTTTTGGAAACACGTGTCCACCGTGCATGGACACGTGTTTAGCGCACCGAAAAGACTCAGTACGGCCCGGGTGGGTTGAGCGTCCAAAATACCGTCAGCGCCCAGGTGCTCATCCCGATGAGTATCCAGATGCCATTGGCCCAGGTCAGGCGATGGTTGGCCTCGCCCCCGGCGTCGTCTTCAACACGATTCACCGCATGCTGAAGCTGCACGGCCAGAGCCGCGTCGGCGATCATCAGGCAGAAGTTGAGTTTCAATGCTGTCATCGGCGCTACAAACCAGACATAGGCCTGCGGCAGCAGTGCGCTGAAGGTCAACCCGAGCGCCAGGCACCGTGGCCACCAACGATGCGACGTATTGGTCAGTTCAAGCGTTCGTCGCACCTTCATCGCGAACGAGTAAAAGAAAAACACCGCAAACAAGCCCCGGGCCCAAGGCCAAATAGGGGCACCGGTTGCCTGGCGATAATAGGCCCACTGTTTGTAACTCCAATAAACCATGTACAAACCTTGGGACAGCAAAATCATCAGCAACAGTTTGCGCGGCGCAACAACAAAGAACATCGGTTGATCAGCGGCTGACTGACTCAGATCGGCCAGTGGCGCAGCGTAGGGATTTTCGACGGACATAACGAAGTCTCTTAAGGTTAACCGTCGAAAGGTTAATGCCTAGGCTTGTTGATCGTTCAACGGGACAAAAATCAGGAACGCTCCTACACGCCGGCGGGAGCAAGTCTGATCACTCATTGATCAAGCCAGCCTCAGCGCTGCATGCCCCACCGCTTGACGGTCAATCGCTCGAAGGTGTCGAACACCAAATTTTCCACCAGCAAGCCGATCAGGATCACCACCGCCAGCCCGGCGAATACCTTGTCGGTGTACAGCTCATTGCGGTTCTGGAAGATGTACCAGCCCAGGCCACCTTTGCCGCTGGTAGCGCCGAACACCAGTTCGGCGGCGATCAGCGTGCGCCAGGCGAATGCCCAGCCGATTTTCAGGCCGGCGAGGATCGACGGCAGTGCCGCTGGAATCAGGATGAACAGCACAAAGCGCATGCCCTTCAACCCATAGTTGCGACCGGCCATGCGCAGGGTTTCGGACACACCGAGAAACCCCGAGTAGGTGTTGAGCGCCAATGCCCACAGCACCGAATGCACCAGCACAAAAATCAGGCTGTTCTGGCCCAGTCCAAACCACAGCAGCGCCAGCGGCAGCAGCGCAATCGCCGGCAGCGGGTTGAACATCGAGGTCAGGGTGCTGAGCAGGTCGCGGCCCAGTTGGGTCGACACCGCCAGTGTGGTCAAGGCAAATGCCAGCAGGATGCCGATCAGGTAGCCCTTGATCAGCACCACCAGCGAGATGCTGACTTTACTCAGCAGCTCGCCACTCAGAAGCCCGTCGTAGAGCGCGTGAAACGTCTGCAGAAAACTCGGCAACAAAAGGTCATTGTTCTGGTAGCGCGCAACCGCTTCCCAGAGGATCGCGAGCACGATCAGGATCAAGCCTTTGCGCAACCAGCCTTGTTGCCACAGGCGCTGGCGCAGGGGCAGCTCGCGTTCCACGGGGACGCTGAGCAGCGGTTCGAGGGTGACTTCATATTCCTGGCGCATGAGCGGGCCCCTTCAGTAAGCGATGCGGATATCGGCGAAGCCCAACTCACGTTCGGCTTCGGGCGCTTCATCGAACAGCAGGCGATGAATCCTTCGCGCCGATGCCTGGAATTCCACGCCGCCCAGGCTGTGCAGGTCGTATTGATGGCTGTGGATTTCCGCGCGCACCCGTCCCGGATGGGGCGACAACAACAAGATGCGATTGCCCACCACCAGCGCCTCTTCGATGGAGTGGGTGACGAACAGCAAGGTGAAACGCACTTCCTCCCAGAGCCGCAGCAACTCTTCCTGCATCTTGCGGCGGGTCAGGGCATCAAGGGCGGCGAAGGGTTCGTCCATCAGCAGGATTTTCGGCTGCATGGCCAGGGCGCGAGCGATGGCCACGCGGGCTTTCATGCCGCCGGAGAGGGTGTGCGGATAGGCGTCGGCAAAGGCGCTGAGGCCGACTTTGTCGAGGTAGTGCAGCGCACGCTCTTCGGCTGCACGACGCTTGAGGGTGTTTGACGCCAGCAGCGGGAACATCACGTTTTGTTTGACGGTTTTCCACGGCGGCAGCTGGTCGAATTCCTGGAACACCACGATGCGATCAGGACCCGGGCGTTCGACCTTCTGCCCCAGCAGGCGGATCTCCCCTTCGCAAGGCTGGATAAACCCGGCGATGGACTTGAGCAAGGTGGATTTGCCGCAACCCGACGGGCCGAGCAATACGTAGCGGTCGGCCGGGTCGACTTCGAAACTGACCTGGTGCGTGGCCCGCACCACGCGCTCGGGGGTGCGGTATTCGAGGCTGACGTTATCCACCGCCAGCAGCGCGGCGGCAGCGGACAGGTTGCTGGCCGCGTGGCCTTGCAAGGGCGCGTTCATCTCAGCTTCCTTGCAGGGGCTTGGCGTCCTGGAAGAAGTAGTCCTTCCACGATTCAGGCTTGTTCTTGATCGCGCCGACGCGGTAGAGGAATTCCGCCAGCGGGTAGGTGTTTTTCGGCGTGACGCTGAATTCGAATTGCGGGTTGTCGATGATTTTCAGCAGCTCGGCACGGTCGATCTTGGCCTTGGTCACGCGGATGTAAGTGTCGGCGGCGGCGCCTTTGTCGTTCTGGGCGAACTGCGCGGCTTCGGTCAGCGCGTCGACAAAGGCCTGGTAGGTTTTCGGGTTGTCGTTGCGGAATTTTTCAGTGGCGAACAACACCGTCGGCGAATTCGGGCCCAGCAGGTCGTAGGTATTGAGCACCACATGCACATTGGGGTTCGCCAGGGCCTGGTCCTGGAACGGCGGGTTGGAAAAGTGCCCGGTCAACTCGGTGCCGCCAGCGATCAGCGCCGCCGTGGCGTCAGGGTGCGGGACGGCGACGGTGTATTGATCAAGGCGATTGAATTCCTTGTCGCCCCATTGCTTGGCGGCCGCGTATTGCAGGAAGCGCGACTGCACCGACACACCCACCGCCGGCACCGCGATGCGGTCTTTATCGGTGAAATCGGCGATGGTCTTGACCTTGGGGTTGTTGCTCACCAGGTAGTAGGGAAAGTTACCGAGGGAGGCGACGGCCTTGACGTTCTGCTTGCCGTGGGTGCGGTCCCAGATGGTCAACAGCGGGCCGACGCCGGCACCGGCGATATCGATGGAGCCGGAGAGCAGCGCATCATTAACGGCCGCGCCACCGGAGAGTTGGGTCCAGTCGACCTTGATATCGAGGCCTTCCTGTTTACCGTATTTTTCGATGAGGTGCTGGTCGCGCACCACGTTGAGCAACAGGTAGACGATGCCGAACTGCTCGGCGATGCGAATCTCACCTTCAGCCTGCGCAACCGCTGGGGCGACGAGGCTGCCGGCCAACAGGCTGATACCCAGGCCGAGCGTTGCAGCCAGCCGTGAAAATGGAATGTTCCTGGACATGGTCATGCTCCGAATCAGAAAGGCGCGTCGCCCTGGATGGTGGTGCGGTACAGCTTGCGGCGCAGATGGCTCGGGCAACCGGCAGCCAGGTGGATCAGCGAGCGGTTGTCCCAGAACACCAGGTCGTGGGGCTGCCATTGATGGCGGTAGATATTTTCCGGCAGCACGCTGTGGGCATAGAGCTGGGCCAGCAGGTCGCGGCTTTCGTCTTCCGGCAGGCCGATGATGCGGGTGGTAAAGCCTTCACTGACGAACAGCGCCTTGCGGCCGTTTTCCGGGTGGGTGCGCACAATCGGGTGGACCACTTCGGCGACTTGGGCGAGCTGCTCGGGGGTCAGCGTCGGGCGCCAGTTGCCTTCGAATTTGCTTTCGCTGTAACGCGCGGTGTAGGAGTGCGCTGCGCTGCGGCCGTGTATGGCTTTGCGTAGGTGCTCGGGCAGTTGGTCCCAGGCCTTGTGCATGTCGGCAAACAAGGTGTCGCCGCCTTCGGCTGGCAGTTCCTGGGCGTGCAGCATCGAGCCCAGGCTGGGCAGTTCTTTATAGGACAGATCCGAATGCCAGAATTTGCCCGCATCACCCAGGCCGATGGATTGGCCGTTTTCGATGATGTTGGAGACGATCAGGATTTCCGGGTGGTTGGCCAGCAGGAACTGCTTGAGCACATGGATCTGCAGCACGCCAAAGCGGCGGCTGAAGGCGATCTGCTGTTGGGGGGTGATGCGTTGGTCGCGAAAGATCACCACATGCTGATCCAGGTGTGCGCGGTGAATGCGGGTGAAATCCTCGTCGTTGACCGGACGGGACAAATCCAGGCCGATGATCTCGGCCCCCACGCTGCCGGGGAGTGGACGAATCTCGAAGGTTTGGGCGTTAGGGGTCGCGGTTGGAACAGTAGAGGTGGCGGACATGAATTCACTCCCGGTCGGACAGGAGAGTGACTTTATAGGCATAAGAACGGCATTTTAAATACCGTTAGTGAATATGCATAGATGGGAATGTAGCGCCGATCACCTGCGCTGGGCGCTGGCAATGGAGTAAACGAGGGCGGTGACGTGTTCAATTCAGCGCAATCTGACACCGGTGTGTAAGACACCGCAAAAGCAAGATGTGGGCGCTCAGAGTCGCGTGTTTAGCCGCTTACAAGCCGAAAACCTTGCGCGTTTGACAAGCCTGTAGGCAATCTCTAGTGTGCATTGGATCCAATAAGCCATACCCATTCTATAAGGAGGCTAGCGTAGCCGTGACGCAAAAGCCGAGCCCTTTGAGCAGTATCAAGGTCAGCGGGCCTATTCCCGCCCATCTTGCTCGTTCCATAATCGAAGAAACCTTGCGCAATGCCATCCTCGATGGCCGGTTGCCTTGTGGTACCGCCATGCGCCAGCAAGAGCTTGCCAGCCTGTTCGGCGTCAGCCGCATGCCCGTGCGTGAAGCCCTTCGGCAGTTGGAAGCCCAGTCGTTGCTGCATGTCGTGACGCACAAGGGTGCGGTGGTTGCACCGCTGATCGAAGACAATTCAGCCGAGACCTACGCCTTGCGCATGCTGCTGGAATCCGAAGCGCTGCGGTTGTCGATTCCGTTGCTCACCGCAGACGACATTGCCCAGGCTGATGCCTTCATCACGGCGCTGGAGCAGGAGAAAGACTATACCGAGATTGGCCGGCTCAACCGCCTGTTCCACATGGCGCTGTATGGCAAGGCGCCCAACCGGCGACTACTCACGTTGGTCGAACACGGTTTGAATGAAGAGGAGCGCTTCCTGCGCTTCAACCTTGAGGCGATGGGATTGGGCGAGACGTCCCAGGAAGATCACCGCGAGCTGCTGAGCTTGGTGGCGCAGAAGAAGGTCGCCGAAAGCATCCTGACGCTGCGCAATCACCTGATGCGCGGCATGGAGGTCATCAGCACTTACCTAAAGGGCCTTGAGGCGGCCGGCAAGTAAGGTTTTCCACCGGATTCACCCTTTAAGCATTGCGGGGCTGCCTTCCCTCCTGGGAAAGCCCCGCGTCAAGATGCCCCGGTTAACACTATTCGACTGCGTACTGCCTGCTAATGTCCGGGAAACTTCCCACGTTTAATAATACAACTTACCCACAACCGGAATCTTTTCGAAAAAACATCTAATACATTTATAAGCTCGTCCAAACGTTTAATCAGCTTATTATCATTCGTCAATAAACCAAACACCTCAACCGCCTGCACGAACCCCTGTTTGGGCAGCGCTGCGCGCGTGGCTTGGCTAAACCGTTACCTGTCTGCTTTTTGGCTGCAAAAGCCCATCACTGTTTTCAGAGCAGTCGCAACAACTTATAGGCATCAACCATGTATCAAGTTCTACTTAAACAAAAAAAGCTGCAGTTATGCAGTCACCCGTTATTTGAAGAAATAACTTCACTTGGCAAGTTACAACTTTTTATGGAGAACCATGTATTTGCCGTTTGGGACTTCATGACCCTCACCAAACGCCTGCAACGGGACCTGACGTGTACGCAATTGCCCTGGCTCCCACCGAGCGATCCGCAAGCCGCCCGCCTGATCAACGAAATCGTGCTGGGCGAGGAGTCGGACGAACACCCCAGGCGTGGTCATTGCAGCCACTTCGAGCTGTACCGGGAGGCCATGCTCGAAGTGGGCGCCAGTACCCACGCCATCGATACCTTCATCGCGTTGCAACGGCGGGGCGTCGAGGCCAATGCCGCCTTGGGTCAGGTCGATGTCCTGCCCGGCGTGGCCCGCTTCGTCGCGAACACGTTGCACATCGCGTTGAATGCGCCCACCCACTGTGTGGCCGCCGCCTTCCTGCACGGCCGCGAAAGTATTATCCCGAGCATGTTCGAACGGCTGTTGCAGGGCAGTGAAATCATCGATCGCCAGGCGCCTACATTGGGCTACTACCTCAACCGCCACATCGAACTGGACACCCAAGGCCATGAGCCAGCAGCACAGAGGATGCTCCAAGGCCTGACCCTCGGCGCTCCCGAGTACCAGCAACAAGCCGTTGAAACCGCGATCAACGCCGTGGAAAACCGCATCAAGCTCTGGGACGACGTGCGTACCTCGCTGCAACAGGTGCGCCCATGAACGTCGCCGACTACCGCTCCATCGCCGAAGACTGGGAACGCCGTGCCACCATCCGCACGCGCCCTCGCCGCCTGCTGGAAAACGACGACAAGCTGATCTATCCGCTGTGCCGCCAGCCCCTGGTCCTCAGCACGACCTTTCTTGAGCATTGCCCGCAGTGGCGCGACTTCGTGCTGCTGCAAAGCTTCTACAAGTTCATCAATGACGTGGTGATTTTCGAAACCGAGATCGTCGACAAAACCGCGCGCAACATTGCCAAAAACCGTTTCGCGCTGCCCTTCCCCCTTGTGTGTCGCTACGACGCGATGACCGTCGTGGTGGACGAGGATTATCACGCCCTGGTCGCGCTGGACTTCCTGCAACAGACCGTGGAAATGACCGGCATACCGCCACTGGACCTGCCCCTGCAAATCGAACTCAGCCGCGCCCTGCCGGCGGCGCAGGCACAGGTCCCGGCGCACCTGCGCGACGCGGTGGAATTGATTGGCGTGGCCATCGCCGAGAACACCGTGACCCATGACGTGGCGGCATTTTCCAAGGACCACAGCGTCAAGGCCTCCATCCGTGGCTTGATGGCCGATCACCTGTTCGACGAAGGGCGCCATGGGCAGTTCTGGACGCGCCTGGTGCGCCTCTATTGGCAGGCGGCAAGCCCGGATGAGCGCGACAGCATTGCCCCTGTCTTGCCCATCTTCCTGAAGCACTACCTGACCAACGAGCTGCAAAAATCCTTCGACCTGCAACTGATCGATCAGTTGGACGTGAGCACTCACGTTCGCCATGCACTGAGGGCCGACATGGCGGCACTGGATTTCCCCATCACCCGCCACCACCCGCTGATCGGCAACATCATGGGTTTTCTGCAGCACAGCGGCTTGCTGCAGACACCGAGCGTAGCCCAGGCACTGGCCGACTATCTGCCAGTGGCCGGGAGAGCGGCATGAGACGCCTGACAATTGGATGGCTCGGTATCAGCCATGCCCTCGATGCGCTGAGGCTGGAGCTGGAGCAATATGGTCATCTGTCGGGTCATGACGCTGCCGACCTGGTGATTGAGGACGGTAGTGCGTCACTGCCGACACACCTGGCCGCCGCTCCACGCATCAGCCTGCGCCTGGGCGTCGGCCCGCTGACGGAGTACGGGTTGCCGCAGCTACAGTTGCGCGCGCATGACGCTGGCCAACGCTGGGTGGCCGTGTTGGACCTTGCCGAAGAGCCCAGCGGTAATGGCCAGCGGCTGCGCCTGCAAGCAATAACTGCGCTGGTGGAATGGCTCGCTGCACTGGTGAGCGGCTTCGCCCGCGACCCTGAGTATTTTCCCGCAGGGGCCGGGGCCAATGCCTGGCCCGAACACGGTTTGCAAAGGCTGGAGGCGCTGGCGTTTGTGCATCGGTTCAATCACACGACCGATGTACACCTGCTGCAGGCGGCGCAGGTGCCAATGATCGAACGATTGCAGGCCAGCCTGCTCACCTTCGCCACACGGCCGGCGCTGAACATTGCCGGCCGCGTGCTGACCTATCGGCAATTGCACACTCAAGCACGGGCGATCCAGCAACGGCTCGGCCCACTGCTGGAAGGCGTCGAGGCACCGCCGGTGGTCGGGGTGTGCCTGGAAAAAACAACCGCGTTGTACGCCAGTATTCTTGCGGTGCTGGGCTGCGGCGCGGTTTACCTGCCACTGGCCCCTGATCATCCACCGCAACGCCAACAGGCCATGCTGGACAGCGCAGGAGCCAGGGTGTTGCTGGATGATGGCCGCCACCCACTGCGCGATTGCTTCGTTTCATTGGATGTCAGCGCAATCGATCAGCGCGATACGTTGCCGCCGCTGCTGCGGCATCGTCCCAACCCCGATGCACCGTGCATGGTGCTCTTCACCTCGGGCACCACCGGCCGCCCCAAAGGCGTGCTGCTGAGCCAGGGCAACCTGGCCCATTTCACCGCCTGGTTCGGCGGTTGCATGGGGCTGAACGAGCAGAGCCGGGTGTTGCAGTTCGCTGCGTTGAGCTTCGATGCCTCGGTGATGGATATCTTCCCCAGCCTGATTGCCGGCGCCGAGTTGATTGTCCCAAGCGAGGCGCAACGACGCGACCCGCAGCAACTGTTGGAACTGATCCGTCAGCAACGTATCACCCATGCCTTCCTGCCGCCGGCGCTGCTCAGCATCCTGCCGCTGGATCAACCGCTGGGCCTGGCGCACCTGCTGACCGGCGGCGACGCCTGTGAGCCCTATGTGATTGAACGACTGGCCGGCCAGTGCCAATTGCACAATCTCTATGGCCCCACCGAAGCCACGGTACTGGTCACCCATCGGACGTTGCGGCCTGGGGACAGCAATCGCAACGTCGGCCGCCCCATCGCCAACAGCCAGGTGCTGATACTCGATGAGCACTTGCAGCCGGTGGACGAGCAGGTGATGGGCGAGCTGTACATCGTCGGGCCCGGCGTGAGCCTGGGGTACTTGAACGCAACACAACGGCGCGACGACCCTTTTGTCGAACTCGCATTGCCGGGCGGCCAGCCCTTGCGCGCCTACCGCAGCGGTGATTGCGCCAAGTGGACCCGCGACGGCATCGAGTTGGGTGGGCGTCGGGACGAGCAGGTGAAAATTCGGGGGTTTCGAGTCGAGCCCCAGGAGATCGAACAATGCCTGCGCGCCAGCCGGCTGTTTCGTCAGGTGGCGGTGGTGATCGACGGTGATCGCAGGATTAGCGGTGTGGTCGCCCAGCCGGAACCTGGCGCCACGATAGACGCCCTTAAGCAGTATGCGCGACAGTGGCTGCCTGACTACCTGCAACCCGAGCGGTGGATCGAATTAGCCGGCATGCCTTACGCGGGCAACGGCAAAGTCGATCGCCAGGCCTTGTTGCAACTGCCGGCGCAACCCGCGTCGAATCGCACCGCAGAGGCCGCGCAAACGCCGCTGCAGGTTGAACTGGTGCGGCTGTGGAGTGAGTTGTTGCAGCTTCCCGCAGGGACGTTGTCCATCGATGACAGCTTCTTTAACGTCGGCGGCCACTCCATTCTGCTGTCGAGCCTGCTGCTGCGGGTTCGCGAACAATTTGGTCGCAGTCTGCCCCTGAACAGTTTTTTTGAAATGCCGACCATTCGTACACTCGCGACGCTGCTGGAGGACGGCCCGCGCGCCGATGCACCCTGCGGCCAGGCGGTTCAAGACGCACAGCGCAAACCGGCGCTTGAGGTGCTACCCGAGGCCTGCGCCGGTGACCGCCGCAAAGTGATCGTGACGGGAGCCAACAGTTTTATCGGGGTACACATCGTCGAAGCCTTGCTGGCCGGCGGTGCTACGGAAGTGGCATGTCTGGTGCGGGAACTGCCGAACCAGTCGGCAACGGTACGGTTCACCCAGGCGTTGCATGAATACCGCCTGGAACATCTGGACCAGAGCCGGGTGCGGGTGTACGCCGCCGATATCAGCCAGCCTGGCCTGGGCTTGGCAGGTGAGGTGTACGAGCGCCTCGCCAGGGACTTTGGCGTGCTGGTGCATAACGCGGCGCGGGTCAATCATGTGATGGACTACGCGGCGCTGGTGAACGACAACGTCGACCCCGTACTGGAATGCCTGCGCCTGTGTGAAACCCACAGCAAAAAGGTCTTCAACTTCATCTCGACACTGTCGGCATGCAGCGCCATCGACGCCACGGGACAGGTCCTGGAGTCGCCGGCTGCGGCAACGCTGCCGATCTACATCAAGAATGGTTACAACCTGTCCAAATGGGTGGCCGAACGGCTATCGGGCCGCGCGCTGGAGCAAGGCGCCTGGGTGAATATCTATCGTCCGGGCAATATCAGCTTCAACAGCCAAAGCGGTGTTTGCCAACCACAGAAAAATCGCCTGATGCTGATGCTCAAGGGCTCGCTGCAATTGGGCCTGGTTCCCCGTTTAGAGGTGAACTTCGACCTGATGCCGGTGGACTTTTTTGCGCGTTTTCTCGCGCGCCACTGCACACATTTCGCAGCCGGGCGCAGCGTGTACAACCTGCATAACCCACAACCCTTGAGCTGGGAGCAGTACCTCGACGCATTCAGCGACGCCGGCTACACATTCGACCGGGTCAGTGTTGCGCAGTGGCAACGGCGACTGCGAACAGTGGGCCGCGAAAATGCACTGTTTGGCGTGCTGGGTTTTTACCTGGACGGGTTGGGTGAAGACATCGGCGATACGTCGATGATCCGTCACGACAATGCACGCCGGGGCGTGGAAGAAATGGGCACAACGTACCCCGAGAAATGCCCCGCGCTGTTAGGCAAAGGCTGCGACTACCTCAAGGCCATCGGCTTTCTTTGAACCGCTTCAGGACAACCTCATGAAACCGTTGCAACCCGATACATTGATCCGCAACCCCCAGGGCACGCCAGTGGTGGCCTCTGTCGTAGTCGACTGCGAGGCCGCCAGGCTGTGGGGCTTGGTGGGGGAATTTGCAGGCTTTGATGCGTTCATTCCCGCCTTGTCGCACATTGAAATAATCGGCACCGGTGTAGGCGCTTTGCGCACGAAGTACTTCCACGATGGCCATTGTGCCGTGGAGCAACTCAACAGCCGTGACGAAGAGGCCATGTACATGACCTGGACCACCGTCTACAACACCTTGGGCGTGGCCCGCTTGTGGGCGGCAATGCGTGTGGAAGCACTGGATTCAGGCTGTTCCAGGGCGACCTGGACGCTCATCGGCGAACCGGTCGATACCGCGCAGGAAGGGTTCGAACACTTTATGCAGAGCTTCGCCGACGGCGCATTGGATAATGTCCGACAGATGCTTGGCTAAGCAGTAGGAGCGAGAGGCCTCACTCCTCTGCCATTGAGGTCAGATCTTGAAACTGTCGACCAGTTGTTTCAAACGGTTGGCCTGTTGGGACAATGCGTCGCAGTCTTTCAACGTTTCGTTGAGGTTGACCACGCCTTGCTGGTTCAACAGGTTGATCTGGTTGATATCGACGTTGAGGGTTTCCACTACGGCGGTCTGCTCCTCGGTGGCTGCGGCGACCGATTGGTTCATGCCGTCGATTTCAACAATCCGTTGCGTCACGCTGATCAGGCGCTCGCCGGCCTGGTTGGCGACTACGACGCTCTCTTCGCTGGAGGTCTGGCTGGCGTTCATGGTGGTCACCGCCTCACGCGAACCCACTTGCAACGAAGTAATCATTTTGTGGATTTCCTCGGCCGACTCCTGGGTACGGTGAGCCAGGTTGCGCACTTCATCGGCGACCACGGCAAACCCACGGCCAGCTTCCCCGGCACGGGCGGCCTCGATCGCGGCGTTGAGCGCGAGCAGGTTGGTCTGCTGGGAGATGCCTTTGATTACATCAAGAATGTGGCCGATGTTATCGGTGCTAGCGTTCAGAGTCTCGATCTGGGTGCAGGACAGGCTGATCTTTTGCGACAGTTCCGACATCGCCAGGATGGTTTGCTCCACCACTTTGCGCCCATCGTCAGCCTGCTCGCTGGCACCGCTGGCGTGCTGGGAAGCGTCGGCGGCGTTACGCGCGATTTCCTGGGTAGCGGCGCCCAGTTCGTTGATTGCCGCCGCAACGCTGTTGGTGCGCGCGCTCTGCTCGTCAGAACCGATGATCGAGGCGTTGGACGACGCCATTACGCGCTGGGACAGGTCATGCACCTGGCGCGTTGCCGAGGACACCTCGGAAATGGAGGCGTGGATACGCTCGACGAACTGGTTGAACGCGCTGCCTACCTCGCCAAACTCATCTTTGCTGGTCACATTCAGGCGGCGGGTCAGGTCACCCTCGCCCTGGGCGATGTCCTGCATGGCAACGCGCATGGTCGTCAGCGGCCGCAGCAATACTTGGATCAGCAGGCTCAAGAGCACAGCAATCGCCACCACGGCAATCAGCATGGCAATCAGCGCGGACGTGCGGAATTTACCCAGGGGGGCATAGGCTTTATCTTTATCGATCGACAAGCCGATGTACCAGTCTGCACCTGGCAAACCGCTGATAGGGGTGAAGGACAGAATGCGATCCTGGCCGTTGAGGACAACATCCTGGTTTAGCTTCTCGATGCTTACGCGGGTGCCTGGGTAGATGTCCTTGAGGTTCTTCATCACCTGGTCCTGATCAGGACTGACGATGACTTGGCCGTCGCCGCTGACCAGGAACGCATGGCCGATGCCGCCGAAGTCTACCGAATTGATGATCTTCACCAGCGTTTGCAGGCTCAGGTCACCGCCGACCACGCCCAGCAACTCGCCATTCTTTTTCACCGGCATGGCGATGGTCACGATCTGCCCGCCAACGGCAGCCATGTAAGGCGGGGTCAGCATGGTTTTGTCAGCAGCCACGGCTTGCTTGTACCACGGGCGCTGGCGCGGATCATAACCGTCGGGCATTTTTGCGTCGGGGCGTTGGGTGAACACGCCGTTGGTTTGGCCGACGTAAGTGAACTGGAAGTTCGAGGTGAGCGCGGGTTGATCCACCAAGCCAGGAAGGTCTGCAGCGCTCCCCTGATGAGCCACGTTTTGCGCGAGGTTTTCGAGTACCAACACACGGCCACTGAGCCAGTTCTGCACACTGCTTGCGGTGAGCTCACCGGATTGCTGGATGGACGACTCCAGGTTTTGCTTGATGGTGGTGCGTTGCAGATAATCGTTGTACAGCGTGAATAACGCGAAAGCCAGGACGACGACGCCTGACGCGGCCAACAGAATTTTATGACTGAACTTTAGATTCATTTCATCGACTTCTTTTGCCAAAGGGGGGGAGCGTGCAGGGTGGAACATTCCATGTAACGCATAGGTGGACGCTTGGGTCGCCCTAAATCGGTGCACGCATGGCTCATCAGGCTTTCGGCCAAATGAAGTGGAATCTTAAGGTTTTGTGAGAAATATCCTCTTTTTGAGTGGGAAACCGACCGGTGGTCCCGGTAAGGTGCCCGAAACTGCAAAGTCTTGCAGTCTTTCAAGAAGGGTGGCCATTGATCATAGGCCGCGGGTTATCTGAGCGGATGTGTGGCCAAAGCAAATGCCTTAAACGACAAAACCCCTGTCTGCGCTAGCAGACAGGGGTTTCGGAATTCAATCTTGACGATGACCTACTCTCACATGGGGAAACCCCACACTACCATCGGCGATGCATCGTTTCACTGCTGAGTTCGGGATGGGATCAGGTGGTTCCAATGCTCTATGGTCGTCAAGAAATTCTGTGTACTAGACCGTTGCGTTGGCAACGTCCCAGTGAAATTCGTGGACTTCTACTAAAACAAAACCCCTGTCTGCGTGAGCAAACAGGGGTTCTGGAATTTAATCTTGACGATGACCTACTCTCACATGGGGAAACCCCACACTACCATCGGCGATGCATCGTTTCACTACTGAGTTCGGGATGGGATCAGGTGGTTCCAATGCT
>NZ_JAKNRV010000389.1:0-4513 GCF_023072625.1 Pseudomonas emilianonis | reverse complement strand
GGTCGGCGGTGTGGCACTGGAGCCTTCTACCGGCACGCCGTCGTCGCCTTCGGAGATACCGCCTGCTTCTTCGGCGAGCGGGCCGCGCATGACAGGCTGGCCGACCATCGGCAGGCTGGTCGGTTGGCCGGAGTTGGCGAATTCGACATTTGGTGTCGGTTTACCCAGTGGCAACTGCGCCTGTTCGGTTGGCGCGCCGGCAGTGGTCGGTGCCTTGCTGCGACCCGGGATCAACCAGGCGGCGGCGACAGCGACCACGACAACGGCGGAAATAGCCAATACGTGCTTCTTAGGCATAGTGAACCCCATCTTTGGACGCTTAACCGCAGAGCGGCTGGCAATCATGGCTTCGATCATGGCATCCCGGGCGACCTGATTGATGGTGCCAGGCCAGCCGTCGGAGCTTTCGTGAATATCAGAGATCTGCTGAGCGGAAAAAAGTTCGATGCCCTGCCCGGCGCCTTCGAGACGTTGCGCCAGGTATTCGCGGGTTTCTTCCTCTTCATACGGCTGCAATTCGATGACGTGGAACAGCTCCTGCTCGCCGCTGATCTGCTCCAGAGCGGCGATCAGGGACGATTCACCGAACAGGAACACATGGGGGCGACCTTCGGGCGTGCCCGCCGCCAGCGCCAGCAGCGCTTCGAGGGCCGATTCGTCAAGCTGCTCGGCGTCATCCACCAGCAGGTAGACTTCCTGGCCGGTCAGGCCCAGTTGCACCACTTGCTTGAGGATCGCATTCGGCTCGGCGCTGGAAACATTCAGGGCCTGGGCCACCTGGCGCAGCACGCCCGCCGCATCACCGGCGCCACGGGCCGACACCACCACGCTTTGGACCGATTGCTTGTTGGTGCTGGCGACCAGCGCCTGGCGCAACAGGGTCTTGCCACTGCCCAACGGGCCGGTGACGACCAGCAACAGCTGGCTGTAGCGCGCGAGGTGATGCAACTGCCCGAGCACCGGTTTGCGCTGCGCAGGGAAAAATTTGAAACCAGGTACCCGTGGAGCAAAGGGGTCGTGGCTTAACTGGTAATGGCCGAGGAACGCCTCGTCGGCATGCAAACTAGTCATCGGGCTCTTATTAACCTTTAAGCTGGGCCAGGGCGCGGTAATCCGCTCCCAGCGTGGCCTGTAAAATCTCTTTCGGATAATCGTCGGTCACCACCGCTTCGCCTATGCGACGCAGCAGCACCAGTCGCAGTCGACCGTCGATCACTTTCTTGTCTATCGCCATATGTTCGAGGAAATCCGCCTCGGTCATCTCCTGAGGCGGGATCACCGGCAATCCGGCGCGCTGGAACAGGCGGATGCCACGATCCCGCTCCTGAGCGCTGATCCAGCCCAGGCGTTGCGACATCTCCAATGCCATCACTGTGCCAGCCGCTACAGCTTCCCCATGCAACCACACACCATAGCCCATGTGCGTTTCGATCGCATGGCCGAAGGTGTGGCCCAGGTTCAAGGTGGCCCGAACACCGGACTCCCGTTCGTCGGCATTCACCACCAGCGCCTTGGCGGCGCAGGAACGCGAGATCGCCTCGGTCAACGCCACCTGCTCGAGCGCGCGCAGGGCGTCGACATGTTCTTCCAGCCAGGTCAGGAACGGTTCGTCACAGATCAGCCCGTACTTGATGACTTCCGCCAAGCCCGCCGACAGTTCGCGCGGTGGCAGGGTGTTGAGGGTCGCGGTGTCGATCAGCACGGCCTGGGGCTGATAGAACGCGCCCACCATGTTTTTGCCCAGCGGATGGTTGATGCCGGTCTTGCCACCCACCGACGAATCGACCTGGGACAGCAGGGTGGTCGGCACCTGGATGAAATCCACGCCGCGCTGGTAACAGGCGGCTGCAAAACCGGCCATGTCACCAATCACGCCGCCACCGAGGGCGACCACGGTGGTGCGCCGATCATGGCGTGCGGCCAGCAGGCCATCGAAAATCAGTTGCAGGGTTTCCCAGTTCTTATGGGCTTCGCCGTCGGGCAGCACCACGGAGATCACCGAATACGCCGCCAGGCTACGGCTCAGACGCTCAAGATACAGCGGCGCGACCGTTTCATTGGAGATGATCGCCACTTGCCGACCGGCAATATGCGGTGCGAGCAACTCGGGTTGGTCCAGCAGACCTTCGCCAATATGGATCGGATAGCTGCGCTCGCCTAGATCAACCTTAAGTGTCTGCATGTGTCCCCGCGTTGAAGATGTATTAACGACCGGCAATGTCGCGATCCGACGTCGCCTGATGGCTCTACGCCACACCCCACAGGGTGATAGCGCGCCGCCGAGAATAGCGCATTTCGGGCCTGGCTTTAACGGGGTGGCAGCCGTTGCAGGCGCTCAAGAATGTCGAGCACCACCATCCGAGGTGGCCGCTCATCGGTTTCCACCACCAGATCGGCGATTTCCCGATACAGCGGATCGCGCAGCGCCAGCAGATCCCGCAGGGTTTTCGCCGGGTCGGCGGTGCGCAGCAGTGGGCGATTGCGATCGCGTGCGGTGCGCCCCACCTGCTGCTCGACCGACGCATGCAGATAGACCACCCGACCACCGGCATGCAGTGCCCGGCGGTTCTCCTCACGCATCACGGCACCGCCGCCGGTCGCCAAGACCACGCCGTCGCAGCCGCACAGCTCGGCAATCATCGCCTGCTCACGGTCACGAAAGCCCAGTTCGCCTTCCTTATCGAAGATCCACGGGATATTGGCGCCCGTGCGCAATTCAATTTCCTTATCGGAGTCTTTGAATGGCAGGCGCAGCTCTTTGGCCAGCAAACGGCCGATGGTGCTTTTTCCAGCGCCCATCGGTCCTACAAGAATCAAATTTCGCACAGAATCAACGACTCACAGCAATCGCCTGGTTATTCATAATACGCGGAGTCAGGAATACCAGCAGCTCGGATTTTTTCTCCGCCAGCACATCGCGCCGGAAAAGGCGGCCAAGATACGGCACATCGCCCAAAAATGGCACTTTATCTACCACTTTGCTTTGGGTATTGGAGAAAACCCCGCCAATAACAATGGTCTCGCCATCCCTGACCAGCACCTTGGCGTTGACCTCGTTTTTCTTGATCGGCGGTACGTCGTTGAGTTTGTTCAGATAATCCGGCTCATCCTTGGTGACTTTCACCTCCATGATCACGCGGTCGTCAGGCGTGATTTGCGGGGTGACTTCCAGGGACAGCGACGCCTCCTTGAACGACACCGAGGTGGCGCCGCTGGAGCTGGATTCCTGGTAGGGAATCTCGGTGCCCTTGAGGATGCGCGCAGTTTCCTTGTCGGACGTGACCACCTTGGGCTGCGAGACGATCTCGCCGTTGCCGGTTTTCTCCATGGCGGTCAGTTCCAGGTCCAGCAGCAGGTTGTCGGTGATAAACGCGATACCCAAGCCAGAGGTGCCGGTGAGCGCGCCCAAGTCGACGAAGGGCGCACTGGGCGGATTGTCCACAGGCTCCGTCCCCGGCGCCGGGGGTTGCTGGATACCACCGGCGCCCCAGTTACCGCGATTGACCTGCCCTCCCCAGCGCACGCCCAGGCTTTTGTCGTAGTCGACATTGGCCTCGACAATCCGCGCTTCGATCATCACCTGGCGCACCGGAATGTCCAACTGCGCCACGATGCGCCGCAGCTCGTCCAGGCGTTCGCCGGTCTGGTAGGCAATGATGTTATTGGTGCGGTCATCCACCGCCACCGACCCGCGCTCATCGGTGGTGCCTTCCAGGCCCGTCACCGACTGGAACAACTTGGCCAGGTCCGCAGCCTTGGCGTAATTGACCTGCAGCAGCTCGCGACGCAATGGCGCCAGTTCGGCCATCTGCTTGCGCGCCTCCAGCGTCAGCAGTTCGCGCGCGGCCAACTCTTCGGCGGGCGCCACCAACAGCACGCCGGCCTTTATTCGCTTGTCCAGCCCCTTGCTTTGCAACACCAGGTCCAGCGCCTGATCCCAAGGCACGCCCTTGAGCCGCAGGGTGATCGAACCTTGCACATCGTCGCTGGCGACCAGGTTCAGGCCCGCCACATCGGCAATCTGCTGCAATACAGCGCGCAGCTCGATGTTCTGGAAGTTGAGGTTCAGCTTGTCGCCGGTATAGGTGCCTGATGCCGCACTGCCGGGAGGCGGCAGTTGGATCAGATCCACACGATTGGGCACAGCAGCAGCCATCGGTGCCGTGAACGCTATCCATAGCGCCACACCGAAGGACGAGAAAGTCCTTTTCATTGTTTGATTCCGTTATGAGTTGACGTTTAGCACGAGGGTTCGCGGGCGCTCCAGCCATGCACCCTGTTCATCGGGAAACAACTCGACCAATTCGACATGGCCTTCATCAATTGCTGTGACCCGACCGTGGTCCGGCCCCAGGTAATCGCCGACTGCCAGCCTGTGGACGGTGGTCGCGGCACGTAGCAGGGCGAAGGTTTGCATGCCTCGGGACAGCGTGCCGACCATTTCGAACTGGTCGACGGCGATACCTTCCAGGGCTCCGCGGGCGCGGTCGGGGTCTGGCGCGAGCGCGGGCCG
>NZ_JAKNRV010000388.1:0-4537 GCF_023072625.1 Pseudomonas emilianonis | reverse complement strand
CGGCAGACAACGCTAGCACCAAGCGCCCAGCCAAGCCCGCGCCGAAAAAGCGCCCAGGCTTGAAACTGGTGGCGGACGAGCCGTCGGGCAAGCGCCGTGGCGCACCGGCCGGTTCTGGCCAGCGTCCGGGTTTTGGTCGCAAGAAGCCGCAGTGATGTAAGCGCTGCATAAAAACGCCAACCCTCGGGTTGGCGTTTTTTTTGGATCTGCATTTGCAATGCAATCAACGGTGGGAGGGGCGGTGGATTTGATCAGAACGCAAAGGTGCCATCGAACACCGGCTTGTCATCCAGCGCCAACACCCCACTGGCGAAGATCAAATCCAGGTGATGGCTGCCTTTCTGCCCGCCGCCCAACCCAAGGTGCAAGCCGCAGTGGCGTTCTTCGAACCCGGCGTTGCGCGCATACAGATCCTTGACCCCTTCATTGGTACCGATCCCCAGTTCCTCCACGCGGCGGTTCGAGGGGTTGGCGTTCAGGTACTTGTTGAAGTCGTCCGCCAGCCCGGGGACTTCACTGGCGACGCTGCAGATGGTCGAGTTTTCGATCCACAGCTCCAGCGGTGATTGCAGCACGCCATATTTGCGCGCGAAGGGGATGGTGCTGAGGAAGGTGCCGACAAACCGCACCTGACCATTGATGGCCTCGCTGTGGGTGGCGATCTCGCCGGGGGCCAGGTCATGGTTACCGATGCCGTTGATATTGGTCCACTTCTTGATGCTGTTCAGCGGCGCTTGCAGGCGTGAGCCGTGCCGGTCGGTGAAGCTCAGCAGCGTGGCCTGGGACATGCGCCGGATCAGCGTGGCGTTGAGGTCGGCGATGCGTTGTGGCTCTACGCTGAAGGTGTCGTAGAAATAGTCGCCGTAGTCCTTGAACAGCAGGGATTTCTTCCAGTGCTCGGCCATTACGCCGTGCAAGGCGCGGATAAAGTCCGGGCCTTCGGCGCGGGGGTTGGGCAGGGTCGAGGCGTCGTAGAAAAACAGGTACAGGTCGCAGGTGTCGATGGCCTCGGCCAGGGCGGCGCTGGGGGCCAGGTCCAGGCGCTGCACCTGGAGGTTGAAGCGCGCGGCACTGCTGTGGGTGATCGCCTGGGCAATGGCCTCGTAGCGTTCGGTATGGCCCAACAGCACGGTCGGACAGCTCAAGCCGCTGAGGGCCGGGTGGTGGGCGAGGTAGTAGAGAAAGTGTTCGACGGCGCGGGCCTTGTCCATGACGAGTGTCCTTCTGTGCCTTGGGTAAGGGGGCAGGTGCAGCGCACTGCACCTGCCGGATGCCTGCCGGGGATTAGAAAGGCCACATCGCCGTGCCAAAGGGCACGACGGCATCGGCTTGCATCATTTCAACGGCGGCCTCATGGGTCGGCGCTTCAAACCAATCGTCGAGTTGCAGTTCGGTTTCCAGGTCGTTTTCCAGTGCTTGCATGGTGTATCTCCTAGAGGACGTTGTTTGAGAACGGCTTGCCCGCGGGCTTCGCTGGGCAAGTGAAAGAACCTAGGTGAGAGTGTTTCGGAATGCAAAAAATTTATTGACACGGTCTCATTTGGATTTTTTGTTCTGTTTTAATGCGCGATTTTTCCCCATGCAAAACAGCGCACTGGGGCTGGCGACTGCTCGGATATTTCCTACCGCCAATTATTTGTGAACTGACAGATACAGGCTGGGTGTAACGCCAGTTTTCCGCGCTGTAACGATTAATTTACGTGAAGCGCGCGCGGTATCGGGCCGGCGCAGCGCTGTAAGGAATAGCTGACAGATTGTCGCGGTTGCTCGCCAGGGCCGTCCGCAAGCGGTCGAGCGGTGTACAATGCGCCGCGTTTTACTGTGACCCCCTTGCGTAACCACGCAAAAGGCCAAGACCTCAGGGTTTATCCACCCTGATCACTCCGCCTGGCCACGAGCCAGACGGGTTCGATTTCGTCACAGATAAAAACAAACAGGTGACGCATGACCGTTAGAACGACGCTGTATTCCTGGTGCCTGCGCTGGGGTTTGAGCGGCGCTGCTTGAGTCGCACATCAAGGCAGCAACCTGCATTCAACATTATCAAACCTTGCGTGAGAGCCTTTTCATGAGTGGACCCGATTCCTCTTCAGGCGAACTGAAACGTGGCCTGAAAAACCGTCATATCCAGTTGATCGCCCTCGGTGGTGCCATCGGCACCGGCCTGTTCCTGGGCTCGGCCGGGGTGCTCAAATCCGCCGGCCCGTCGATGATCCTGGGCTATGCCATCTGCGGCTTTATCGCCTTCATGATCATGCGCCAGCTCGGCGAAATGATCGTCGAAGAGCCGGTGGCCGGTTCCTTCAGCCACTTTGCCCACAAATACTGGGGCGGTTTCGCTGGCTTCCTGTCGGGCTGGAACTGCTGGATTCTGTACATCCTGGTGGGCATGTCGGAGCTGACGGCTGTCGGCAAATACGTGCATTACTGGTGGCCGGAGATCCCGACCTGGGTGTCAGCGGCGGCGTTTTTCGTGTTGATCAACCTGATCAACCTGGCCAACGTCAAAGTCTTCGGTGAGGCTGAATTCTGGTTTGCCATCATCAAGGTAGTGGCCATCGTCGGCATGATCGCCCTGGGCAGCTACCTGTTGGTCAGCGGCAGCGGCGGCCCGCAAGCCTCGGTGAGCAACCTGTGGGCACACGGCGGCTTCTTCCCCCACGGCGTGGGCGGGTTGGTGATGGCCATGGCGCTCATCATGTTCTCCTTCGGCGGCCTGGAAATGCTCGGCTTTACGGCGGCCGAAGCCGACCAGCCACGCACCGTGATCCCCAAGGCGATCAACCAGGTGATCTACCGCATCCTGATCTTCTACATCGGCGCCCTGGTGGTGCTGTTGTCGCTGACGCCGTGGGACAGCCTGTTGGTCTCCCTCAACGCATCCGGCGATGCCTACAGCGGTAGCCCGTTCGTGCAGGTGTTCTCGATGCTCGGCAGCAACACCGCCGCGCATATCCTCAACTTTGTGGTACTGACCGCCGCGCTGTCGGTGTACAACAGCGGCACCTACTGCAACAGCCGCATGCTGCTGGGCATGGCCGAGCAGGGCGACGCGCCGCGGGCGTTGGCGAAGATCGACAAGCGCGGCGTGCCGGTGCGTTCGATCCTCGCATCGGCGGCGATCACCCTGGTGGCGGTGCTGATGAATTACCTGATCCCGCAACACGCACTGGAACTGTTGATGTCGCTGGTGGTGGCTACGCTGGTGATCAACTGGGCGATGATCAGCTTCTCCCACTTCAAGTTCCGCCAGCACATGAACCGCACCGGCCAGGTGCCGTTGTTCAAGGCGCTGTGGTATCCGTATGGCAATTACCTCTGCCTGGCGTTCGTGGTGTTTATCCTGGTGATCATGTTGATGATCCCGGGGATTCAGGTCTCGGTGTATGCGATCCCGGTATGGGTGGCGTTCATGGGGTTGTGTTACTGGATCAAGAACAAGCGCAGTGCGGATCAGCGCCCGGCGACGGTAGTGCCGGCGGTGGAGTAACCGTTCGATGCTGTCGAGCAAACCCGGCCCTGTGCCGGGTTTGTTGTTTGAAGGGATGGGCGGGGCGCATTCGCGTATCCTTGGGCTCCCCTTAGAGGAACCCGTTGCTCATGCTGGTGATTTCCAACAACGTGCACCTGCCCGACGCCGAGATCGAGCTGACCGCCATTCGCGCCCAGGGCGCCGGCGGGCAGAACGTCAACAAGGTGTCGAGCGCGGTGCATCTGCGCTTTGATATTCCGGCCTCGTCGTTGCCGGAGTTCTACAAGGAGCGTTTGCTGGCGCTGCGCGACAGTCGGATCACCAGCGAAGGCGTACTGGTGCTCAAGGCCCAGCAATACCGCACCCAGGAACAGAACCGCGCCGATGCGCTGGAACGCTTGGTGGAGTTGATCCTCAGCGCCACCAAGGTGGAGAAGAAACGCCGCCCGACCAAACCGACCCTGGGCTCGAAGAAACGCCGCCTGGAATCCAAGACCAAGCGTGGCAGCATCAAGGCCGGGCGCGGCAAGGTCGACTTCTAGGCGTCGCGCGCCTTGCGGGCCTTGGGCGCTTGCCGGTATAGGTAGACACTCAGCAGCAACCCGCCCAAGGCGGCGAGGGCGGCGAACAGGAAAATCGACGCAAAGCCAAAGCCGGCCGCCACGGCCCCGGCCAGCGGGCCGGTGATCCCCAGCGACAAGTCGATAAACAGCGAGTACGCCCCCACCGCCGAACCCCGGCTGGATGCAGGCACCAGATTGACCGCCTCTACCCCCAGCGCCGGAAACACCAGGGAAAAGCCAAAGCCGCTCAGCGCCGCGCCCGCCAGTGCCAACTGGGCATCCGGCGCCAGCCACAGCAGCAGCAGGCCAAGCACCTCCACCGACAGGCAGGCAATGGCCACGCGAAAGCCGCCGATACGGTTGATCAAATTGCCAAACAACAGGAACGCCTCGACAAACGGCCGCACTTCCACCACCACCACGGACTGCGCACCCAGGATCAAACCCAGGTACACCGGCAACAACACCAACTGCAGCAACAACAGCACCGGCGTCGCGGCCA
>NZ_JAKNRV010000387.1:0-4581 GCF_023072625.1 Pseudomonas emilianonis | reverse complement strand
CCCTGCAGCAGCAGCGGCAGGGCGATCACCGTCGAGCGCAGGTAGGCACTGAGCAACGCTTCATCATCGGAGCGGTCCAGCGACAGCAGCACGCGCACGTTCTCGCCGCTGTGCAACGGCACCAGGCGCGTGGCGCTGAGGATGCGGTCGCCATGCCCATCCACCCAGTTCAGGTAGGCCAGGGTCTTGCTGGCCGGTACGTCCAGCAACAGCGGCTGCAGGGGTTTCGCGCCCACGCTCAGCAGCACCGGCGCATCGGCCTGGGTGCCCATGATGGTCAGGTAGATGTTGTCGTGGCCCATCACCAGATCCAGCAGTGAGTGGGGGCGGCTGCTGATGTCGCGGGGCTTGAGGCCCTGGCTCAGGCTGTGCTCCAACTGCTCCAGCTTGTTTTCCAGGCCCTTGCGCGCGAGCTTGTCCAACTCGTGGGTCAAGGCCAGGTACGCCAGGGTCGCCAACAGCACCACCAGGCCGGCACCCATCAGGCTGACCGTCAGGCCCAGGCGCATCGACAAGCTGGTGGTCCTCATTGGCGCGCCTCCAGCACGTAACCGACGCCGCGAATGGTGTGGATCAGCTTGACCTCACTCTGGTCATCGACCTTGCCGCGCAGGCGGCTGATGGAGACTTCCACCACGTTGGTGTCGCAGTCGAAGTTCATGTCCCACACCAGGGAGATGATTTGCGTGCGGGTCATCACTTCACCGGCCTGGCGCATCAGCACGTGCAGCAGGGCGAATTCCTTGGTGGTCAGGTCGATCCGCCGTGTGCCGCGATAGGCGCGGTGGCGGCGCGGGTCGAGTTCCAGGTCGGCGACGCGCAACACGTCCGGCAGCGGGATGTGTTCGCTGCGCCGCAACAGCGTGCGCACGCGGGCCAGCAACTCGGGGAATTCGAAGGGCTTGACCAGATAATCATCGGCGCCCATGTCCAGGCCCTTGATCTTGTCGGCCAGCCGGCCACGGGCGGTCAGCATCATGACCCGCTGGTTGCCGTCGCGGCGCAGTTGTTCCAGCACTTCCCAACCGTCGGTGTTGGGCAGGTTCACATCGAGGATCACCAGTTCATAGGCGTTTTGTCGGGCCAGGTGCAGGCCGTCTACACCGCTGGCGGCGCAATCGACGACGTAGCCACTTTCGGTCAGGCCCTGCTGCAAGTAATCGGCGGTTTTCTGCTCGTCCTCAACCACAAGGATACGCATGGGGATTTACCTTCAAAGAAAACGGAGAGGGGCATGGCCGCATAGAGGCGGCGAGTGGGCTGTAGGAAAACTCTGAACCGTGAAGTAGCTTTAGGGTCAAGCCGCGTCAGGCAACTGCGACGATTCGTCGCTGTGCGGGTGAGCAAAAAAAACGCCCCATACGGGGCGTAAAAGTTCATCTCCGTTCCAAAGGAGCTACACAAAAGCTGCAGAGATGAATGTGTTCGATAAGCAGTATAAAAACTGCAACTTAACGAGAAGGTGAGGCCGATATTACAGTTCTGACAGATTTGAACCTGTGAAGAGATGTACTTCATCGGCAAGTAAATGTAAGCGTTACTTAGAGCGCCGCCAGTGGATACTCGATAATGACCCGAACTTCTTCCAGGTCGGACTCAAATGCACTTGAGCGCACGCTCGCCTGGCGCAGTCGCAGCGATAAGTCCTTCAATGTGCCCGCCTGCACCACGTACTTGGCTTCGATATCGCGCTCCCAGCGGCGCTGATCGGTGAGCGGATCGCCGGCGGCATCGCGGCGCATATACACCGCGTTGGCGTTGCTGTAATCGGCACCGGTGCCTTTGGCATAGCGGGTCATGAACGTCAGGCCGGGAATGCCGAAGGCCTGCATGTCGAGGTCGTAGCGCACCATCCATGAGCGCTCCTTGGGCGAGTTGAAGTCGCTGTACTGGATCGAGTTGTTGAGGAAGATCGAGTCGGACTGGCGCAGGTAATCGAAGTCGTCGTCGCCGTTGTTGCGCTGGTGCGACACGGCCACGCTGTGGGCGCCGACTTTCACCCCGAGCCGGGCGCTCCAGATGTTGTTGTCGAAGGTTCCCAGGCGCTTTTTGCCCTCATCCACGGCCTTGTAATAATTGACGTCACCGAACAGCGAGACATCCTCGCTCAGCGGGTAACTGGCGGCGCTGCCGACGTAGTACTGGTCCCAGGCATCTTTCAGGCGGCTGCTGTACAGGCTGAAACCGAGGTGTTTGTTGAGTTGATAGTCACCGCCGAAATAGCCGATCCAGGGCGAGTCGACCGGGCCCGCATAAAACGTCGCGAAGCCTTTGTTCATGCCGCTTTCGTTGGGCTGGCTCATGCCGCTCAGACGCCCGCCCTGCAGGCTCAGGCCCTCGAGGCTGGTGTTTTGCACGGTGACGCCACGGAAACTTTCCGGCAACACCCTGGAGTCACCGTAGGCCACCACCGGGGTGAGCGGGAACACGTCGCCGGCCTTGATCACCGTGTCCAGCACGCGCAATTTCGCGGCGCCGCCGACCTTGGTGTAGCTGTCCTCGGGGTGGTTGTCGCTGTCCACCGGCAACACGCCGAACGAGCCCTTGCCGCCGCTGCGGCCGGTGCCCGAATCGAGTTTCACCGCGACCATGGCAAACGCATCCAGGCCAAAACCCACGGTGCCCTGGGTGAAACCGGACTCGAACTTGCCGATCAGCCCCTGCGCCCAGGCTTCTGAATAGCCGTTGCCAGTCGGGCTGGATTGGCCTTTGCGATCATCGCGGTTGAAGTAAAAGTTACGTGCCAGCACCTTCACGCTGCTGCCTTCGATAAAGCCTTCGGGCTTGTCTTCCACGGCCAGCGCTGCCAGGGGCAGTGTGGCGAGCAGTGAAAGGGGAAGGGTGTAATAACGGATACGCATGTTTCGCTCCTTGGTATTGGCAGTTATCAGCTTCTTATGGAGGCGGGCGTTCTTATTGATTTGGCCCGGGCTGATAGTTGCAAACTGCGGATAACGGCTGCGTGGCGTGAACATTACAATTCTGGAACCTCGGCGTTACCTAACAAATAAGTAATCTTTTGGTGAAGCTCTCGTCAGGGTTGCTTCGTTAGTCTCGACACTGAACTTTCAGTCGAGGAATGAGTAATGAACTTTTATAAAGCTGGCGTGGGTGTATTGATGGCCATCCTGTCATTCGGTGCGTTGGCCGAAGGCGGCGGTGATCGCACCTTTGCGCTGATGATGGAGCGCAATGAAAAATCCATGGCCGAGTACGCGGTCAGAGAGGGCAAGGTGCCCCCGGTGGTGCAGAACTATCGCTATGGCATGACCCTGGACATTGCCAAGGTGGTCAGCGTGACGCCACCGGTCCGTGCATGCGGCCCCGTGCCCTCGCGCATGACCTACGAAGACGCCAGCGGCCAGCTCAAGACCCTGGAATATCAAGTGATGGGTATCTGCCGAAACAATGGCAGATGATCGCTGCAAAAAAAGAGTCACGCCGGGCATCGAACCGCTCTTCAGAAAACCCCGGCCACGCCGATGCAGGTCAGATCCGTCCTTTTCTCATGACCATCGGTGTCTCATGTTCAACACCCGTTTGAAGCAGGAGCTGTCTGCTCTTCGCGAAGAGTTGTCCAGCTTGCAGCAGGTCAAGGAAAGCCTGGAAAGCGAAATGTTGTGCCTGACACTGGACGCCGAAGGCCGGGTGGAGTGGGCGAATGCCAACTTCCTGCAGGCGCTGGCTTACTCGATGTCGCAACTGCTGGGGCGGCCCGTTGACGAGCTGGTGCCGGCCTACCTGCGTCAGGACGAATTCCAGCAGCGCTTCAAGAACGCACTGGTGCGTGGCGAACACTTTGCCGGTGCCGTGCGCCTGTTGCGCGGCAATGGCAAGGAAGCGTGGTTGCGTTCGATCGTGCAGCCGGTGCGCGGCTCGGACGGGCGCATCAAGCATATTTCGATGTTCTCCAGCGACCTCACGCGCACCATCGAGGCGTCGCGCGAGCACGAAAACCTGATCTCCGCGCTGGTGCGCTCCACGGCCGTGATCGAGTTCGACCTGGACGGGCATGTGCTCACCGCCAACGAGCGTTTTCTCAATGCGATGGGTTACAGCCTGGCGCAGATCCAGGGCAAACATCACCGTATTTTCTGCGAGCCGGCGGAATACAACAGCGCCGAGTACCAGAACTTCTGGAAACGCCTGAACGCTGGCGAGTTTGTCGCGGCACGTTTCAAGCGCGTGGACAGCCATGGCCGCGCGGTATGGCTTGAAGCCACCTATAACCCGGTGCTGGATGCCAATGATCGTCTGTACAAAGTGGTCAAGTTCGCCACCGTGATCACCGAGCAGGTCAACCGTGAACACGCGATTGCCGAGGCGGCCAACATTGCCTACAGCACCTCGCTGCACACCGACAGCAGTGCCCAGCGCGGCACCACGGTAGTGACGCAGGCGGTCGACGTGATGCGCGAGCTGGCCCACCACATGCAGCAGGCCGGCGAGGGCATCGAGGCGCTGAATGCCCAGTCCCAAGTGATCGGCAGCATCGTCAAGACCATCAGCGGCATCGCCGAACAGACCAACCTGCTGGCGCTCAACGCGGCCATCGAAGCGGCGCGTGCCGGCGAACAGGGG
>NZ_JAKNRV010000386.1:0-4606 GCF_023072625.1 Pseudomonas emilianonis | reverse complement strand
CGCGCGTGACCCGCGAAGACAACCTGCGCGACCTGATGGCCGCCTACGACCGGCTGCTCTCCCACCCGGCCATCGACACCTCGGCGGTCGCGGTGGTGGGCACCAGTTACGGCGGCTACCTGGCGGCCATCCTCACCTCGATGCGCCCGGTGCGTTGGCTGGCGCTGCGCGTGCCAGCCTTGTATCGCGACCAGGAATGGCTCAAGCCCAAGCGCGATCTGGATAAGGTCGATTTGATGGATTACCGCAACACCCTGGTGCAGGCCGAAACCAACCGTGCGCTGCACGCCTGCGCGGCATTCAGCGGCGATGTGCTGATCGTCGAATCGGAAACCGACGACCATGTGCCCCACACCACCATCATGAGCTACCGAGCGGCGTGCCGGCAGACCCATTCCCTGACCCACCGCATCATCGATGGCGCTGACCACTCCTTGAGCGACCCGGTGTCCCAGCAGGCCTACACGTCGATCCTGGTGGACTGGATTACCGAAATGGTGGTGGGGGAGCGGTTGAGCATTATTCAATCTCGATAATGGCTTCAGCCCGCCGGCGATCAGCAGCGTGCGCCACTTGAAGTCGCCCAGGGGCTGGAGCACTTCGCTCCAGTCGAGCCGCAAGCTGAGGTGCCGGCTTCGGTGCTGGTGACGGGGCAGTCGCTGACTCAACGATTGAGCCTGGGCTGACGCCATCGCGAGCACGCCCTCAAAGTGAGCACTACAACGTGCAAGCCCGCACTTTATCCGTGACGGTTGCGCTACAAACCCGCAAAATGCAACGATTCTGGCAAATACCCACGGCAAGGCTCAAACGCCTGTCGATACTAACCATCGTTCCAAACAGACCGGGCCTGCTCAATCTATGCGAATGCGCCTTATGTTATTGGGCGGCGGGAATGCCCTCGGGCAGGCGCTGATTCGCCTCGGTGCAGAGGAAGACATCGGTTTCCTCGCCCCCAAACCGCCCCAAGACGGCTGGGATGCCGCGAGCCTTACCCAATTGCTCGACGACACCCGTCCCGATGCGTTGATCAACCTCGCCTACTATTTCGACTGGTTCCAGGCCGAAGCGGTCAGCGAAAGCCGTCTGGCCGCCCAGGAGTCTGCGATCGAACGCCTGGCCGAACTGTGCCAGCACCACAACATCACGTTGGTCCAACCGTCCAGCTACCGCGTATTCGATGGCTCCCGCGCCACCGCCTACAGCGAAAAGGACGAGCCGGTGCCCCTGGGCCTGCGCGGCCAGGCGTTGTGGCGTATCGAGCAAAGCGTGCGCGCCACGTGCCCGCAGCATGTGTTGCTGCGCTTTGGCTGGCTGCTGGATGACAGTGTCGACGGCACCCTCGGGCGTTTCCTGGCGCGGGCCGAGAAGACTGAAGAATTGCTGATGGCCGACGACCGTCGCGGCAACCCGACGCCGGTGGACGATGCAGCGCGGGTGATCATCTCCGTGCTCAAGCAACTCGATTGTGCGGCGCCGCTGTGGGGCACTTATCACTACGCCGGTCACGAGGCGACCACGCCGTTGGCGCTGGGCCAGGCAATCCTCACCGAAGCGCGCAGCTTCCGTGCGCTGGCCATCGAAGCCCCCACCGCCCAGGCCCATGCGGCTCGGCCGGATGCCGGTGAGGAACCGCAACACGCGGTGCTGGCCTGCAAGAAAATCCTGCATACCTTCGGCATCAAGCCACGGGCGTGGCGGGCGGGGTTGCCGGCGTTGCTGGATCGGTTCTACCGCCGTAGCTGAAACACCCCAAAGCAAAATGTGGGAGGGGGCTTGCTCCCGATAGCGCCGTCAGTCAACAGATTCATTGACTGAGCCACTGCTATCGGGGGCAAGCCCCCTCCCACATTGTTTTGTAGCGTATGTTCGATATCGCTTAGAACTTGTAGCCGATACCAACCATGTAAACGAGCGGGTCAACGTCCACATTGACCTTGGCGCGGGTGCCTTGGCCCAGGGCGTTGTTGTCCACGGTGGCCGTGGTGCTGATGTCGATATAACGTACCTGGCCGTTGATCATCCACTTGTCGGTGATCATGTAGTCGGCGCCGATCTGCGCGGCCCAGCCCCAGGAGTTCTCAGCCTTGAAGTTGCTGAAACCGTTTTGTTTCGCGGTGCCGCTGAGGCTCTCGTCATAGATCCAGGTGTAGTTGATACCGGCACCCACATAGGGTTGGAACTTCGACGCGCTGTCCAGCGGGTAGTACACGACGCTCAGGGTTGGCGGCAGTTGTTTCAGGGAGCCGAGCTTACCGTTGGCTGCGCCCACAGAGGTGCCCTTGAGCTTCACGTCATGCGAGAACGGGGAGGCCGCCAGCAGTTCGATACCCCAGTGGCTGGTGAACATGTAAGCGAAGTTCAGACCCAGTTGCGTGTCGCTGCTCAAGGTCGCTTTGCCACCCAGGTTGGCGCCGCTCAATGGACCCTGGTCAACTTTGACGTTGCCGCTGTCGGTATTCGGGTTCACGGTGATTGCACCGGCACGAACCAGGATGTCACCGGCCTCGTAAGCGTGGGCAACAGGGGCAGCGAGGGCGAGGGCGAAAAGGGACGCACCGAGCAGAGACTTGTTCATGGGAGCTCCAGAGGACATTTAAAGGTTGTACATCCAATGGTAAAGATCGTTCCGCTTGGTCTTTTGACACAGCTCAATGAAAGGGTGATAAGCGCTATTCCGGCAGTTCGTAGATGTAAATCTTCTCGGCGTCCATTTGGTAGCCCGCGTCGGCCAACTCACTGGACGACGGTTTGACCTGCATCGCGCCCTCGATCCAATACGGCTGATACAGCTCATCGAGCTTCACGCCGACTTCGCTTTTCACATGCACGATTTGGTTCGACGGCGGCGGCGGTACGTGGATGCACGCGCCGAAATACGGCACCAGCAGGAACTCGGTGGTGCGGCCTTCTTCACTGACCTCCAGCGGCACGATATAGCCCGGCAGGCGGATATGTTGGCCGTCGAGGCTCTGCACCACCGGCGCGTTGGGCAAGTCCTGCTTGGCCGCTGGTGCGGCCTCGACCGACAAGGCATCGGCCATCTTCGACAGGTTGTGCAGCGGTTTCATATTGGGGACTTCCGGCGGCGCGTCCGGCGGAATCATCTCCTGCCAGGACAAATCCTTGGGCTGATCCTCCGCCCAGGCGGGCGCGGCCAGCAGCAACAACAGGGTAAACAGGGCACGACGCATCGAAGCCTTCCTCATAAACGTATGGACAGGCCATCGGCCAAGGATTGTCGATAGGCACGCCACGCGGGCACGCTGCCCATCAGCAGCGCCGCCGCCAGGATACCGGCGAGCAAGGTCCACTCATATTCGCTGGGCCAGGCCATCGGCAGGTCCAGGCCGTAGTTGGCCTGCAAATACCCGCGCGAAGCCGCGATGCACACGTACAGCAAACCCACGCCTGCGATCACACCGGACAGCGCCAGGGCAAAGGCTTCGAAGATCAGCAGCGTCGCGATATGCCAGGGCCGTGCGCCCACCGAGCGCAGGATCGCCATTTCGCGACGGCGCTCGTTGAGGCTGGTGAGAATCGCGGTGAGCATGCCGATCAAGCCGGTCAGCACCACGAACAGCGAGATCACGAACAACGCCTTTTCCGCAGTGCCCATCATGCTCCACAGCTCTTGCAGCGCCACGCCGGGCAGAATCGCCAGCATCGGCTCGCCGCGGAATTCATTGATCTCGCGCTGCAGGGCGAAGGTGGAAATCTTGTTGTTCAACCCGAGCATGAAGGCGGTGATCGCTTGCGGGGTCAGGTCCATGTTGCGCGCCTGATCGGCACTGATGCGGCCTTTGCCCTGGGCGGGTACGCCGTTGTGCCAGTCGATATGGATCGCTTCCATGCCGCCGAGGCTGATATGCAGCGTGCGGTCCACCGGGGTGCCGGTGCGCTTGAGGATGCCGACCACGGTGAACGGTTTGTCATCGTGCTTGACCAGGCTGACCACCGCCACGCCGTGGGCCAGCACCAGCTTGTCGCCGAGCTTGTAGTGCAGCGCTTCGGCGACTTCGGCGCCGAGCACCACTTCGAACGGATCGGTGGCGAAGGCGCGGCCGCTGGCCAGCTCGAGGTTTTGCTTGCGGCCGTACTGGTAGTGCTCGAAGTAGGACGCGTTGGTGCCCATCACCCGGTAGCCGCGATGGGAGTCGCCGAGGGACATCGGAATGGCCCATTTCACCTGGGGGCTGGCGGCGAAGTGTTCGTAGCTGTCCCAGCGGATATTGTTGGTCGCGTTGCCGATGCGGAACACTGAATACAGCAGCAGGTTGACCGAACCGGAGCGCGCGCCGACGATCAGGTCGGTGCCGCTGATGGTGCTGGCGAAACTGTTGCGCGCTTCAACGCGCACCCGCTCCACAGCCAACAGCAGGCACACCGAGAGGGCGATGGCGAAGGCGGTGAGGATCGCGGTAAAGCGGCGGTTAGCCAGGCTGGCCATGGCTAGACGGAACAGATACATCTCAAACCTCTGCGGCCGAATGAGACGCTGCGTCTCACGCGGGGCAGTTGGTCAGGCCGCCCTTGTCCCTGTGCGCGCATGCGCGCTTAATGGCGGGCATAACAACAAAGATCGAGAACCGGAGGCCTTATGCTC
>NZ_JAKNRV010000385.1:0-4606 GCF_023072625.1 Pseudomonas emilianonis | reverse complement strand
CACCGCGTGATGGTCAGGCGCGTCGCGAAGACTCGCGTAGCAACAACCGCCGCCCAGCCCGTGACGACCAGCCACAGTTGTCCGAGCCAGCGGTGCAAAACCCGCGCGGCGGCCCGGCACCAAAGATCATCCACAAGGAGTCGAAAGCCGACCGCTTCCCGACACCCGAGCAACTGGATCAGTTGCCAGGTCGTCCTCGTGGTGAAAAACCAGCGCTGCTTACCCGCAACCGCTGATTTTCAAAGCGTCATAAAAAATGCCCCGGATCGTGAGATCCGGGGCATTTTTGTGTGGCGGGCGAAAATTACTTCGCTTTCACACCTTCAAACGTCACGTACAGCTCAACATTGTTGGACGCTGGGCCCAGGTCCATCTGCTTGCCGAAGTCCTGGCGATTGAAGCTGGTGGTGCCCTCAAAACCGGCACGGTAGCCGCCCCATGGATCTTTGCCTTCACCCAGGAAGGTGGCCTTGACGACGATCGGCTTGGTCACGCCGTGAAAGGTCAGGTCGCCGGTCACGTCGGCAGTGACTTGGCCCGCAGCATTTTTACCGGTGGTTTTAACACTGGTGGAGACGAACTTGGCATCGGCAAACTTGCCAACGTCCAGGAAGTCTTTGCTGGAGATGTGCTTGTCACGTTCGGCGTGGTTGGTGAACACGCTGGCGGTACGGACGTTGAACTCAATCTTGCTGTCTTCAGGCTTGGCGGCATCGAAGCTGAACTTGCCGTCCAGGTCCTTGAACGTACCGGTGATGAAGCTGTAGCCCAAGTGGCTGATCTTGAAATCGACGAAGGCGTGCTGGCCTTCTTTGTCGACAACATAGTCAGCGGCCATCACCTGACCTGCCGACAGCAGAGCAGAACCGATTGCCAGAGCGGCGAGAGTCTTTTTCAACATGCTTTCTATTCCTTGTGAGTCGAGGTTGAACATCAGGCTTTGCGCCCCAGCATTCGCGTGAGGGTCGCATCACGATCGATAAAGTGGTGCTTCAACGCGGCTACGCCATGCAAGCCGGCGAAAACCACCAGCACCCAGGCGAGGTACAGATGCACCACGCCAGCGGTGTCTGCCTGGTCCGGCAAGCCGGAAACCACAGCAGGAATCTCAAACAGGCCAAACACCGGGATACCCACACCGTCTGCGGTGGAAATCAGGTAACCGGCAATCATCACGGCAAACAAGCCGACATAAAGGAACGCATGGCCAAAGGCAGCACCGATCCGCGTCAGGCGGCTGTAGCTGGCCAGCGCCGGCGGCGGCGGGCTGATCAGGCGCCAGACAATACGCACCAGCATCACCGCGAACAGCGTGATGCCGATGCTTTTGTGCAGGTCCGGCGCGTCTTTGCGCCACGTGCTGTAGTAGTCGAGACCGACCATCCACAAGCCCAGGGCGAACAGACCAAACACCACCAGGGCCACGCCCCAATGCAACACCATGCTGACCCAGCCGTAGCGGGCTGGTGAGTTACGTAGCTGCATGTACTTAATCCCGTAAGAACTGTGCTCAAGACTAACGATTTACCTATCGAATTAAAGCGCAAATTTTTGCTTTGAAATATCGAGAAATATGATCATAAGCCTAGGCACGATACGTTAACGAGGGATTAAGACTATTCCCAAGAAACGTGACAGTCCGTCCTATGTTTACCGCGAATTCCCCACAATGGCTTGTGACACGGGCCTCCATTGCATAGGCTTGCGCGATTGTTTCGCCTGCGAAGATGCAGGACCGCTTCGAGGAGATAGACGATGGGCTTGAACAACCAGTGGATGCAACGCGACCTCGCGGTGCTGTGGCATCCCTGCACCCAGATGAAAGACCACCAGCAACTGCCGCTGATCCCGATCAAGCGGGGTGAAGGCGTATGGCTGGAAGACTTCGAAGGCAAGCGCTACCTCGACGCCGTCAGCTCCTGGTGGGTCAACGTGTTCGGCCATGCCAACCCGCGCATCAACCAGCGCATCAAAGACCAGGTCGACCAACTGGAACACGTGATCCTCGCCGGCTTCAGCCACCAGCCGGTGATCGAACTGTCCGAGCGCCTGGTGGCGATGACGCCTGCAGGCCTGACCCGGTGCTTCTACGCCGATAACGGCTCGTCGTGCATCGAAGTCGCGTTGAAGATGAGCTTTCACTACTGGCTCAACCGCGGCCTGCCGAACAAAAAGCGCTTCGTCACCCTGACCAACAGCTACCACGGCGAAACCATCGCCGCGATGTCGGTGGGCGACGTGCCGCTGTTCACCGAAACCTACAAGGCGCTGCTGCTCGACACCATCAAAGTACCGAGCCCGGATTGCTACATGCGCCCCGAGGGCATGAGCTGGGAAGAACACTCGCGCAACATGTTCCTGGCCATGGAACAGACCTTGGCGGACAACCACGACACGGTCGCCGCCGTGATCGTCGAACCGCTGATCCAGGGCGCCGGCGGCATGCGCATGTACCACCCGGTGTACCTCAAGCTGCTGCGCGAAGCCTGCGACCGCTACGGCGTACACCTGATCCATGACGAAATCGCCGTCGGCTTCGGCCGTACCGGCAGCATGTTCGCCTGTGAACAGGCCGGCATCCGCCCGGACTTCCTGTGCCTGTCCAAAGCCCTCACCGGCGGCTACTTGCCGCTGGCGGCAGTGGTCACCACCGAAGACGTCTACAGCGCCTTCTACGACGACTACCACACCCTGCGCGCCTTCCTGCATTCCCACAGCTACACCGGCAACCCGCTGGCGTGCGCGGCGGCCCTGGCGACCCTGGATATTTTCGAAGAAGACAACGTCATCGAAAACAACAAGGCCCTGGCCCAGCGCATGGCCACGGCCACCGCACACCTGGTGGACCACCCCCACGTGTCGGAAGTGCGCCAGACCGGCATGGTGCTGGCCATCGAGATGGTCCAGGACAAAGCCACCAAAACCGCCTACCCGTGGCAGGAACGCCGTGGCCTGAAGGTGTTCGAACACGCCCTGGAGCGCGGTGCGCTGCTGCGGCCGTTGGGCAGCGTGGTGTATTTCCTGCCGCCGTATGTGATTACGCCGGAGCAGATCGACTTCCTGGCCGAAGTGGCGAGTGAAGGGATTGATATCGCCACCAACAGCACCGTCAGCGTTGCCGTGCCGAAGGACTTTCACCCAGGCTTTCGCGATCCGGGCTGATTAGGCTCACTCGACTGATCGGGTGCCAGGTCGACCGTCATCGCGGGCAAGCTCGGCGCCCACAGGTTTTGTATTTTTCCAGAGAACAGAAATGAGACTGTCCCGCTTTTTCACCGACACCCCGTTGAGCCTCGGCGAGCATGAATTGCCCGAAGCCCAGGCGCATTACATCAGCCGCGTGCTACGCATGGGCGAAGGCGATGCCGTGCAACTGTTCGACGGTTCCGGCCAGGAATTTCGCGGCACGTTGCTGGAGGTCGGGAAAAAACGCGTCAGCGTGCAACTGACCGAGCAATTCGCCGGGCAGACCGAATCGCCGCTGCACATTCACCTCGGCCAGGGCCTGTCCCGGGGCGAGCGGATGGATTGGGCGATCCAGAAAGCCACCGAACTGGGCGTCAACGCCATCACGCCGATTTTCAGCGAGCGCTGCGAAGTGCGCCTCAAGGACGAACGCGCCGAAAAACGCCTGCAGCACTGGCGCCAGGTGGCGATCAGTGCCTGTGAGCAATGCGGGCGTTCGACGGTGCCGGTGATTCACCCGCCGCTGTTACTCGCCGATTGGCTGAAGCAGACCGAGGCGGACCTGAAGCTGGTGCTGCACCCGGTCGCCGAGCCGATGATCAGCCATGCCAAGCCGTCGAGCCTGGCCTTTCTGATCGGCCCCGAGGGCGGCTTGACCGATCCTGAAATCGACACCGCCCAAGGCGCCGGCTTCCATGCCGCCCGCCTCGGCCCGCGCGTATTGCGCACCGAAACCGCACCGGTTGTCGCGCTGTCGGTCGCCCAACAACTGTGGGGCGACTTCTGACCAACCCGAGGAAAGGGTTTATTCCACCGGATCGCTCACTGGCGTAGCAAAGATCGCCTTCAACTCGGCGCTCATCGGAAACTCCAGGTTCAGGCCCTTCGGTGGGATTGGCTGTTCAAACCAGCGCCGGTAAATCCCATCGATCGTTGGTTCTCGGGTGATGACGATTTAAGCGGCGCGAGGCGCCAGGCCCTCTCGTTGCTGCCACCGGCGATTCTGCAGTGGCAGCGCGCTTACCCGGACATTGCCTGCGAGCTGTCCAGCGACCATAGCCGCGAGTTGGTGCAGAAGCTGTTGATGCGCGAAATCGACCTGGCGCTGACCCTCAACTTCGCCGGCCACCCGGGGCTCACCACCCAAGTGCTGGCCAACGGAGCCTTGGTCGCGTTGGCGTCCAAGGGCTATTGGACCGAGGCGCAAACCCGCAAGCCGCTGCCGTTGGCGGAATTGGCGGGAGCGCCGTTGATTGGCCTGTCCAGCGCCGACCCCTTCCGCCCTCGGCGCGTCGACAGCAACCTCAACACCTTGGCCGAAGGTCCGGTGATCGCCATCCACCACAGCGACGCCGTTCTCGCCATCATGGACGAATGGAACCCCCGCACCCCCGGCAACTCCGGCCTGACCCAGCGCGTG
>NZ_JAKNRV010000384.1:0-4609 GCF_023072625.1 Pseudomonas emilianonis | reverse complement strand
GATCAGCCCCTGCCACAAACCGCTGGGGCCGCTCGGCTCGCCCAGCCAGTCGGTCAGCCCCAGGGCGTAACCCACCGGCAACCCCACGCCCCAGTAGGCAAACAGGGTCAGCACCATTGTCACCCGGGTGTCCTGATAGCCGCGCAACGCACCGGCGGCGGTGACCTGGATCGAGTCGGAAAACTGGAACAGCGCTGAAAACACGATCAGCGTCGACGCCAGGTGGATCACCACGGGGTCCGGGGTATAGATCGTCGCGATCTGTTCGCGGAACAACAGCATCAGGCTGCAGGACAGGCAGGCATACGCCAGCGCCGTGCCCATGCCGACGCCAGCGGCAAAGCGCGCTTCGCGCGGCTGGTCACGGCCGAGGGCCTGGCCGACGCGCACGGTGACGGCCATGCTCAGGGAGTAGGGGATCATGAACACCAGGGAGCTGACGTTCAGGGCGATCTGATGGCCGGAGACCACTGTGGCGCCCAGGCTGCCGATCAGTAGGGCGATCACTGCGAAGATGCTCGATTCGGCAAAGATCGCGATGCCGATTGGCAGGCCAATGCCCAATACGCGCTTGATCACCGCCCATTGCGGCCAATCGAAACGCTTGAACAGTTCGCTGCTCTGGTACGCCGGCCCCCAGCGCGTCCAGCCTGCCAAACCGAGCATCATCACCCACATCGCAATGCCCGTGGCCCAGCCGCAGCCCGCGCCGCCCATGGCTGGCACGCCCAAATGACCATAGATGAAGATGTAGTTCAGCGGGATATTCAGCGCCAACCCGCACAGGCCCATGACCATGCTCGGTCGTGTGCGACCCAGGCCATCACTGAAACAACGCAACACGTAATACACCGCAACGGCCGGCATGCCCGCGGCGATGCCGTGCAGGTAGCCCATGGACGGTTTGATCAGGTCGGGTTCAACCTTCATCGCGTGCAGGATCGGTTCGGCGCTGAGCAGCAACAGCGACGCGATGATGCCGACCACCACCGCCAACCACAGGGATTGGCGCACCAGTGGCCCGATCTCGCTGTGCTGGCCGGCGCCGTAGCGCTGGGCGACTTTCGGCGTGGTGGCCAGCAAGGTGCCGGTCATCAGCAGGTACACCGGAATCCAGATCGAATTTCCCAGGCCCACCGCCGCCAGGTCTTGCGGGCTGACGCGCCCGGCCATCACGGCGTCGACGAAGCTCATCGCGGTGGTTGCCAGTTGGCCGATCATGATCGGCACGGCGAGTCTCAGCAGGTCGCGCACTTCCCGGCTGATGCGGGCGGGACGGGTGAGGGTGGCGGTGGCAGTGTTCACGTACAGATGTCCAAGAAAAGAGCGCAGGACGGCGGATTCTACGCGTTGACACAGCGGTCAGGAAAAAACCTGTGTTAACGATTTGTAAGCAATCTTCCAGGCAGCGCAATTCCCTGTGGGCGCTGGCAAGCCGGCTACCACCTTCGATCTGCGGTGGAACACCGATCGCATCCCTGTACACTGCTGATCCGCCAAAGGAGCCTGCCATGCTGATTGTTGCCGACGAAAATATTCCGCTACTCGATGCTTTCTTCCAAGGATTTGGCGAAATCCGCCGGGTGCCCGGCCGTTCCATTGACCGCGCCACCGTCGAACAGGCTGATGTGCTGCTGGTGCGCTCGGTGACCAACGTCAACCGAGCCTTGCTCGAAGGTTCCAAGGTGCGCTTTGTCGGCACCTGCACCATCGGCACCGATCATTTGGACCTCGATTATTTCAAGCGGGCCAGCATTCAATGGTCCAGCGCGCCCGGCTGCAATGCCCGTGGCGTGGTGGACTATGTGCTGGGCAGCTTGCAGACCCTGGCCGAAATCGAAGGGGCCGACCTCAATCAGCGGACTTACGGTGTCGTCGGCGCCGGTGAAGTGGGCGGGCGCCTGGTCAAGGTGCTCAAGGGCCTAGGCTGGAACGTGCTGGTCTGCGACCCGCCGCGGCAGATCGCCGAAGACGGTGACTACGTCAGCCTGGAGCAGATCATCGAGCAATGCGACGTGATCAGCCTGCACACGCCGTTGACCAAGTCCGGCAATGGTTCCACCTGGCACTTGCTCGATCGCGAGCGCCTCAACCGTCTCAAGCCCGGTGCCTGGCTGATCAACGCCAGCCGTGGCCCGGTGGTGGACAACGCCGCCCTGCGCGACGTGCTGCTGGAGCGTGAAGACCTGCAAGCGGTGCTGGATGTGTGGGAAGGCGAGCCCGAAGTGGATGTCGACCTGGCCGACCTCTGCGTGCTGGCCACTCCGCATATCGCCGGTTACAGCCTGGATGGCAAGCAGCGTGGCACGGCGCAGATCTACCAGGCGTTTTGTGCGCATCTGGGTCAGGCACCCGCGATTGAACTGAGCGATTTGCTGCCGCCGCCGTGGCTGGCCGAGGTTCACTTGAATGCGTCTACCGACCCGGCCTGGGCGCTGGCGACGTTATGCCGCAGCGTGTACGACCCGCGTCGCGACGATGCGGATTTCCGTCGCAGCCTCGTGGGAACGGTGGATGAGCAACGCAAGGCGTTCGACCTGCTGCGCAAGCACTATCCGGAGCGCCGTGAGATCGATGGCTTGAAGGTGCGCATCCATGGGCAGTCGGTGCGATTGTCGGGCATCGTTGAAGCATTGGGCGCTGAACTGTTGTAGGAACGAGGCCACAAAAAACCGGCCATCAAGGCCGGTTCTGAAAGAGCGTGGACACTTCAGCCTTGCTGGGCAGGCTTGACCAGTCGCTGTTCCAGCTCACGGCACGCTTGCTGGATCATCTCTTCGGTAATCTGCACTTCGCGGCCTTGGGCGTCGATGACGGAGCAAGGCAGGTATTGCGGTTGGCGGATTACTTCAATCTTGGCATCGCTGCTGTTTTGCAAGGTCATGGCCTGTCTCCTCATCAGGTTGTGTACCTACTTTAAACCCCCCGCGTGACCAAGCTGTTACAACTCCTTGCAAGATCATCGCTTCGAATACCCAGTCCACCAGAAACCGTTACAAATTTCCAGACGGGCGTTAGACCGATAACCTCTAGGGGCCAATGTCGGCGGGCATAATTAACCTGACTCATTGTTATTTACTCAAGTTCCCCCAATGTTATCTGCAGGTTCCTATCTCCCATCATCAGGTAATGCCCTCCATGTTCTCTGTCCGTCAACGCCGCGCAATTCGCCTGGCCAGCCGCTTCATTGCGCCCTACCGCTGGCAGGCGCTCGGTGCGTTGGTGGCGCTGATCGTCACCGCGGGTATCACCTTGTCCATGGGGCAGGGCATTCGCCTGCTGGTGGACCAGGGGTTCATGACCCAGTCACCGCACTTGCTCAACCAGTCTATCGGCCTGTTCATGATCCTGGTGCTGGGCCTGGCCGTCGGCACGTTTGCGCGGTTTTACCTGGTGTCGTGGATCGGCGAGCGGGTGGTGGCTGACATTCGCCGGCAGGTGTTCAATCACCTGATCTACCTGCATCCGGGTTTTTATGAAAACAACCGCAGCTCGGAGATCCAGTCGCGGTTGACCACCGACACCACCCTGTTGCAATCGGTGATCGGCTCCTCGTTGTCGCTGTTCCTGCGCAACGCCTTGATGGTCATCGGTGGCATCGTGCTGCTGTTTGTCACCAATCCCAAGCTCACCAGCATCGTTGTGGTGGCGCTGCCGTTGGTGCTGGCGCCGATCCTGATTTTCGGCCGCCGCGTGCGCAGCCTGTCGCGCTTGAGCCAGGACCGCATTGCCGACGTCGGCAGCTACGTGTCCGAGACGCTCGGCCAGATCAAGACCGTGCAGGCCTTTAACCACCAGGCACAGGACGAACAACGCTTTGCCGTGACCGTCGAGGACGCCTTCGCCACGGCGCGCAAACGCATCGCCCAGCGCGCCTGGCTGATCACCCTGGTGATCATGCTGGTGCTCGGTGCTGTCGGCGTGATGCTGTGGGTTGGCGGGATGGACGTGATCAGCGGGCGCATTTCCGGCGGCGAGCTGGCGGCGTTTGTGTTCTACAGCCTGATCGTCGGCAGCGCCGTCGGCACGTTGAGCGAAGTGCTCGGCGAGTTGCAGCGCGCCGCCGGTGCGGCGGAGCGGATCGGCGAGTTGCTGCAGTCGAACAACGAGATCCAGGCGCCCGCCAGCGGCACCGTGCAGTTACCAGACCGCGTCAGCGGCCGTATGGAGCTGCAAGACCTGCGCTTTTCCTACCCCTCGCGGCCGGACACTTACGCCATCGACGGTTTGAGCCTGACCATCAATCCCGGCGAAACCCTGGCGCTGGTGGGGCCGTCGGGTGCGGGCAAATCGACGATTTTTGATCTGCTGCTGCGCTTCTATGATCCCCAGCACGGTCGCATCCTGCTCGAAGGCCACCCGCTGACCGAACTCGACCCCCAGGACCTGCGCCGCCACTTCGCCCTGGTGTCCCAGAGCCCGGCGCTGTTCTTCGGCAGCGTTGAGGACAACATCCGCTACGGCAACCCGACGGCCACCCGCGAGCAGGTCGAAGCCGCCGCGCGCATCGCCCATGCCCACGACTTCATCCTGCAAATGCCCGATGGTTACCAGACCCACCTCGGCGACGCCGGCATGGGCCTCTCCGGCGGCCAACGGCAACGCCTGG
>NZ_JAKNRV010000383.1:0-4661 GCF_023072625.1 Pseudomonas emilianonis | reverse complement strand
CTTCCACCGCCGCGAGGCGGGCGTCGGCACGCTCCACGTCGAGTTGGTCACCCACGCCGGCATCACGCAGGCTGACGGTGATGGTCCGCGATTCCTGCTGGTTCTTCAGATTGTCCAGGGCGATGCGCTCACGCAGTTGTGCGCCGCGCAGTTGACCGTAGGCGTCCACCAGTTCGGCAATCATCGTGACCTGCAGTTGGTACAGGTCGGCTTCGGCGGCCTGCTGGTCGGCGTCGCTGGCTTCCAGGTTGCGCTGGATGCGGCCGAACAGGTCCAGCTCCCAGGCCATGTCCAGGCCCAGGTCATAACGCTCGCTGTTGACGCGCTGGGTGGTCTGGCCGGGGATTTGCCCCTTCCCCACGTCACTGCTGACGCGGCTGGTGATGGTTGGCATCGCATCATTGCTGGCGTCATCGCGGATCGCGCGTGCCGACCGCAGGCGGGCAAACGCCACGCGCAGGTCGCGGTTACCGCTCAGCGACTGTGTCACCAACTGGTTGAGGGTCGGGTCGTCGAACTGTTGCCACCAGATGCCTTCGAACTTGGCATGGTCGTACTGTTTGGCATCGGCGGCGGCCGTGATATTGGCCGCCTCCGGGGTCTGGGTTGTGTAGTCCGGGCCTACGGCACAGGCGCTCAGCGCCAGGACCAGCAAGCTCGGCAGAAAGACTTTCACACTCATTGCTGTGTCTCCAGCTTCAAGGCCTTGGCCGCTTTGCGCGCTTCGCTGCGCTCGACATAGCGACGGATCAGTACGTAGAACACTGGGGTCAGCAACAGACCGAAGAAGGTCACCCCGATCATCCCGGAGAACACCGCCACGCCCATGGCATGGCGCATCTCGGCACCGGCACCGCTGGACAGCACCAGAGGCACCACACCCATGATGAACGCGAACGAGGTCATCAGGATCGGCCGCAGCCGCAGACGGCAGGCTTCCAGCACCGCGGCGAGCGGGTCGAGGCCTTCCTGCTGTTTATCCTTGGCGAACTCGACGATCAGAATCGCGTTCTTACAGGCCAGGCCCACCAGTACAATCAGGCCGATCTGGGTGAAGATGTTGTTGTCGCCGCCCGAAATGATCACCCCGGTGATGGCCGACAGCAGCGTCATCGGTACGATCAGGATCACCGCCAACGGCAGGCTCCAGCTTTCGTATTGGGCGGCCAGTACCAGGAACGCCAGCAACACGCAGAGCGGGAACACAAACAGCGCGGTGTTGCCCGAGAGGATTTGCTGATAAGTCAGGTCGGTCCACTCGTAGGTCATGCCGTTGGGCAGTTCATCCTTCAACAGTTTTTCAATTGCAATCTGGGCCTGACCGGAGCTGTAGCCCGGCGCGGCGTTGCCGTTGATTTCTGCGGTGATGAAGCCGTTGTAGTGCATCACGCGGTCCGGACCCGAGGTGTCGCTGACCTTGATGAAGGTCGCCAGCGGGATCATCTCGCCTTTGTTGTTGCGCACTTTCAACTGGCCGATCTGGTCTTCATCCAGGCGGAACTGCTGTTCCGCCTGCACGTTGACTTGGTAGGTGCGGCCGAAGCGGTTGAAGTCGTTGGCATACAACGAACCCAGGTAGATCTGCAGGGTGTCGAAAATGTCGCTGATCGCCACGCCATGGGTCTTGGCCTTTTCGCGGTCGATGGCGGCATCGACCTGGGGCACGTTGACCGTGTAGCTGGTGAACAGGCCGAACAGTTCCGGCGTGGTGCGGCTCTTGGTGATGATGTTCTGCACTTCTTTGTACAGTTCTTCGTAACCCAGGTTGCCACGGTCTTCGATCTGCAGGCGGAACCCGCCGATGGTACCCAGGCCCTGTACCGGCGGCGGTGGGAAGATCGCCATGTAGGCTTCCTGGATGTCGCTGTACTTGCCGTTCAGCGCACCGGCAATCGCACCGGCGGACATGCTCGGGTCTTTACGCTCGTCGAACGGTTTGAGGGTCACGAACACGATGCCGCTGTTCGGGCTGTTGGTGAACCCATTGATCGACAGGCCCGGGAAGGCCACGGCGCTTTCCACGCCCGGCTGTTTCAGGGCGATGTCGGACATGCGCTTGATCACGTCTTCGGTGCGATCCAGGCTCGCGGCGTCCGGCAATTGGGCGAAAGCCACCAGGTATTGCTTGTCCTGGGCCGGGACGAAACCGGTCGGGGTGTGGGCAAAACCGAACCACGTCAGCACCATCAGGCCGGCGTACAGGAACAGCGCGATGCCGCTGCCGCGAATCACCCGGCGCACGGTGCCGACGTAGCCATGGCTGGCTTTCTCGAAGAAGCGGTTGAACGGCCGGAACAACCAGCCCCCCAACAGCTTGTCGAGCACCTTGGAGAAGCGATCCTTCGGCGCGTCATGGCTGCGCAGCAACACGGCGGCCAGGGCAGGGGACAAGGTCAGCGAGTTGAAGGCCGAAATCACCGTCGAAATCGCAATGGTCAAGGCGAACTGCTTATAGAACTGCCCGGTCAAGCCGCTGATGAAGGCCGCCGGAATGAACACCGCACACAGCACCAAGGCCGTGGCGATGATCGGCCCGGTCACTTCGCTCATGGCCTTTTCAGTCGCCTGGAACGGCGCCAGGCCCAGCTCGATGTTGCGCTCGACGTTCTCCACCACCACGATGGCGTCATCCACCACGATGCCGATGGCGAGTACCAGGCCGAACAATGACAGCGCGTTGAGCGAGAAGCCGAACAGGTGCATCACCGCAAACGTACCGATCAGCGAGACCGGCACTGCCACCAACGGAATGATCGAGGCGCGCCAGGTCTGCAGGAACAGGATCACCACCAGCACCACGAGGATCAGCGCTTCGAACAGGGTATGCACCACCGCTTCGATGGAGCCGCGCACGAAGATGGTCGGGTCGTAGACGATGCTGAAGTCCATGCCTTCGGGGAAGTTCTTCTTCAGCTCCGCCATCTTGTCGCGCACTTCGTTGGAGATCTGGATCGCGTTGGAACCCGGGCGCTGGAAGATCGGGATCGCCACGGCCGGCTGGTTGTTGAGCAACGAACGCAGGGCGTATTGGCTGGAACCCAGCTCAACCCGCGCAATGTCCTTGAGGCGCGTGATTTCACCGTTATCGCCGGAGCGAATGATGATGTTCTCGAACTCTTCTTCAGTGACCAGGCGACCCTGCGTGTTCACCGACAACTGGAAGCTGGTGGCATTCGGTGCAGGCGGCGCACCCAGCGCACCGGCGGCCACTTGACGGTTCTGCTCGCGAATCGCGGTCACCACATCGGTGGCGGTCAGGTTACGCGACGCGGTCTTGTTCGGGTCCAGCCAGACGCGCAGGGAGTAGTCGCCCATGCCGAATAGCTGCACATCACCCACACCGCCCAGGCGCGCCAACTCATCCTTGATGTTGAGCAAGGCGTAGTTGGACAGGTAGAGCATGTCGTAGCGCTGATCCGGGGAGGTCAAATGCACCACCATGGTCAGGTCGGGGGAGGCCTTGTCCACGGTGATACCGATGCGGGTCACTTCCTCGGGCAGTTTTGGCTGCGTGCGCGTCACACGGTTTTGCACCTGCACCTGCGCGTTGTCCAGGTCGGTGCCCAGGGCGAAGGTGATGGTCAGGGTCAGTTTGCCGTCGGCGGTCGACTGCGAGGACATGTACAGCATGTTCTCGACGCCGGTAATGGCCTGTTCCAGCGGCGCCGCCACGGTTTCACCGATGACTTTGGGGTTGGCGCCAGGGAAGTTGGCGCGCACCACCACGGTCGGCGGCACCACTTCCGGGTATTCGCTGATCGGCAGTTGGAACAGCGAGATCGCGCCGGCGATCAGGATCAACAGCGAGAGCACTGCTGCGAAGATCGGCCGCGAAATGAAGAACTTGGAAAAATTCATCTTGAGTCGTATCCCTTAACCGCGTGGAGTCGCGACAGCTGCGAGCTTGGGCGCGGTTTTTGAAGGCGCCACTTGCTCCAGGTTGCTGGCTTCAAGCGCTTGTCGTTGTTGGGCCAAGGCGGCGAGGGTTTCCTTGCTGGCCATCGGGATGGTTTCCGGGGCGACCGGCGCGCCCGGGCGCACGCGCTGCAGGCCCTTGACGATAATGGTGTCGTCCTTGTTCAGGCCGCTGCGCACGATGCGCAAACCTTCGATCTTCGGCCCCAGTTCCACCGAGCGGTAGGCCGGCTTGTCGCCTTCCATCACCAGCACGAACTTCTTGCCCAGGTCGGTGCCGACCGCTTCATCGTTGATCAGTACGGCGGAGTAGGTGCCGCTGCCGACCAGTTTCAGGCGGGCGTACAAGCCAGGGGTGTATTCGCCTTTGCTGTTATCGAATACCGCACGGCCACGGATGGTGCCGGTGGCCGGGTTGACCTGGTTGTCGACGAAGTTCATCTGGCCCAGGTGCGGGTTGCCGGTTTCATTCGACAGGCCCAGGTACACCGGGGTGGTCGCACCACGGCGACCCTGGCGGGCGAGCTCGGTGTACTTGAGGTATACGCGCTCATCGGCATCGAAGTAGGCGTAGACCTTGTCGGTGGAGACCAGGCTGGTCAGCGCGGTGACGTCGGCGGTGACCAGGTTGCCGGCGGTGATCTCGGCACGGCTGGCACGGCCGCTGATCGGCGCGGTGACACGGGTGAAGCTCAGGTTCAGCTTGGCCAGGTCCAACTGCGCCTGGATGCCGGCAACGCCGGCGC
>NZ_JAKNRV010000382.1:0-4689 GCF_023072625.1 Pseudomonas emilianonis | reverse complement strand
CGGCGTCGTCGGCCACGCGCATGCCGTGGCGGTCGCTGACCATGCGGATCGGCTTGTCGTCGAGGGTCATCGCGCCGTCGTTGGGGGTTTCCAGAAAATTGATGCAGCGCAGGAAGGTGCTCTTGCCCGAGCCGCTGGCGCCGATCAGGCTGATCACGTCACCGGTCTTGGCCTTGAGCGAGACGCCTTTGAGCACTTCATTGTCGCCATAGCTTTTATGCAGGCCTTCAACGGTCAGTTTGTACATGGGGCGTGCATCCTCAAGGCGAAAGTAGGTAGCCGCTGCGGTAGGCCTCTGAGCCTGCGACATGGCCGATGACCATCCCAGCAGTGGCCATGCGCCGCAGCGAACGGGCGTAAAGCAGGCCGGCGCTTTTGCAATGCACAGGCGTTACGCGGTCAGTAATGGGGTCGATGATTTCGGCGATCAGTTGCCCGGCTTCGAGGTATTCGCCGGGCAAGGCGCTGAACACCAGCAAGCCGCCGACCGGCGTTGCTACCGGTTCGACACCCGCCAGCGGGGTGGCCGGGTAGGGCAGGTCGGGCAGGGGTGCCACGTCGCCGGCAATCGCGCCGAAGTGAATCAGGTAGTCGATGATCGCCTGGCAGTCGAGGCCGGCCAGGCCATGGTTGACGTCGCCCTGGCCGCGCAGTTCGACGGTCACCGAAAAACTGCCCATGGGGATCGGGAAGCGCTCGCTGAAGCGTTGCTGCAACTGCCACCACACCAGGGTGAAGCACTCATCGAAGGATTGCCCACCGGAATCGGTGGCCAGCAAGTTGGCCTCCGAGCCGATATACCGCGCCAGCGGCTCCACCTGCGGCCAGGCCTCGGGCGTGGTGTACAGGTGCGCCACGGCTTCGAAGTCGCAATGCAGGTCCAGCACCATGTCGGCATCACAGGCCAGGCGTTGCAGCACCAGGCGTTGGGATTGCAACTGGGTCGTGGCGGTTTGCTCCGTCAGGGCGCTGGACAGCGCCGTGCGGATCAGTTTGACGTTGCGCTGGGGATCATCCCCGAGTAAATCCTTGACCTGATGACCGACCTCTTCACTGAGGTCGACAAACAGGCGATTGAAGTTCTGCCCGCTTTCCAACTCATAGCGGCCCAGTGGGATGTCCATCAACACTTGTTCGAGGCCTGCCGGGTTGGCGATGGGCACCAGCACAATCTCGCTGCGCAAGCGCCCGGCGGCGGCCAGTTGCGCCAGGCGTGCCTTGAGATGCCAGGCCACCAGCATGCCCGGCAGTTCATCGGCATGCAGCGACGCCTGGATGTAGATCTTGTGTTCGGCCTGCTCCGGGCCGAAGTGGAAGCTGTGAATCTGCCGCGCCGTGCCTGGCACCGGCGCGATCAGTTCATGGATCTGATGACGCATGAAGGCTCCTTAATGGCTCGGCCCGAGGAAAGCCAGCCAGCGGCGCTCCGCCAGACGAAACAGACCGACCAGGGCAAAGGTCACGGTCAGGTAGATCAGCGCAGCGATACCGAATGATTGAAAGGTCATAAAGGTGGCCGAGTTGGCGTCTCGGGCCACTTTGAGAATGTCCGGGATCGTCGCGGTAAACGCCACCGTCGTTGAGTGCAGCATCAAAATCACTTCATTGCTGTAGTACGGCAATGAACGGCGCAGGGCCGACGGCATGATCACATAGGCGTACAGCTTCCAGCCGCTGAGGCCGTAGGCTTTGGCCGCTTCGACTTCGCCGTGGGCCATGCTGCGGATCGCCCCGGCGAAAATCTCGGTGGTGTAGGCGCAGGTGTTGAGGGCAAAGGCCAGGACCGTGCAGTTCATCGCGTCGCGAAAGAACGCATCCAGCACCGGCTGGGCGCGCACGGCGGCAATGCTGTAGATGCCGGTGTAACAGATCAGCAATTGGATATAGAGCGGCGTGCCACGAAACAGGTAGGTGTAGAACTGCACCGGCCAGCGCACCAGGGGGTTACGCGACACCCTGGCGATGGACAGCGGGATCGACACCAGAAAACCGATCACCAGTGAGGCGCTGAGCAGCCACATCGTCATGGCCAGGCCGGTGATGTGCTGGCCGTCGCTGTAAAGGAATGGGCGCCAGTATTCCTGCAAGAGTTCGATCATCGCACGGCCTCCCGGGAGCCTGCCGAATAGCGACGTTCAAGACGGCGCAGGACAAAGTTGGACGCACTGGTGATCAGCAGGTAGATCAATGCGGCGACCACCAGGAAGTAAAACAGTTGATAGGTGCTCTTGCCGGCATCCTGCGCGGCCTTGACCAGGTCTGCCAGGCCGATGATCGACACCAGCGCGGTGGCCTTGAGCATCACCATCCAGTTGTTGCCGATGCCCGGTAGGGCAAAGCGCATCATTTGCGGGAAGGTCACGTAGCGAAACCGCTGCCCGCGCTTGAGGCCATACGCTGTGGCGGCTTCCAGTTGGCCACGGGGCACCGCGAGGATCGCGCCGCGAAAGGTTTCGGTGAAGTACGCACCGTAAATAAAGCCCAGGGTGATCACCCCGGCGCTGAATGGGTCGATTTCGATGTATTCCCATTCCATGAAGTCGGTAAGACCGGTCAGCCAGGTTTGCAGGCTGTAGAAAATCAGCAGCATCAGCACCAGGTCGGGCACGCCACGAATCAGCGTGGTGTAGAGCTGGGCGGGAATGCGCAGGAAGGGCAGGCTGGACAGTTTGGCGCTGGCGCCGAGCAGGCCCAGCAACACGCTGACGGCCAGGGACAGCACCGACAACTTGATGGTCATCCAGGTGCCTTGCAGCAACAGCGGGCCGAAACCCTTCAAACTGAGCGCGCTCAGCCCGAGGGTTTGCAACAGTTCTTCGAACATAAATCAGGACCTATGGCGATAAAAAAGCGCCCCTCGCGGGAAGGGGCGCCCCAGGCATTATTTGCCGCTGTACAGGTTCAGATCGCCAAAGTGTTTCTTCTGGATGCTGGCGTAGGTGCCATCATCATGTAACGCTTTGATACCTTTATCCAAAAAGGCCTTCAGCTCGGTGTTACCTTTTTTGATACCGATCGCCGTTTTCGACGGCAGCAGTGGGTCGTCGATGGCCGCGCTGACTTCATAACCGGCACCGGCCGGCGACTTCAGGAAGCCCAGTTCGGCTTGCAGCATGTCCTGCACGGAGGCGTCGAGACGGCCGGAGGTCAGGTCAGCGTACACCTGGTCCTGGTTGGCGTAGGCCTTGGTGGTCACACCGGCTTTATCCAATACGGCCTTGGCATAGGCTTCCTGGATGGTGCCTTGCTCGTAGCCCACGGTTTTGCCCTTGAGGGACTCAGGCGTCGAGTAACCGGCGCCCTTCTTGAAGACCAGCGAAGTCGGGCCGGAGAACAGCTCGTTGGAGAAGTCGATGGCCTTCATACGGGCTTCGGTGACGGTCATGGACGAAATCACGCCGTCGAATTTGTTGGCTTTGAGGCCTGGAATCATGCCGTCGAAGTCGCTTTCGACCCACTTGCACTTGACCTTCAGCTCGGCGCAGATCGCATTGCCCAGGTCGATGTCGAAGCCCACCAGGCTGCCGTCAGCGGCTTTGGACTCGAACGGTGCATAGGACGGATCGACACCAAAACGCAATTCCTTGTATTCCTTGGCCAAGGCGGAACCTGCGGCCATGCACAGAGCCAGTGCAGAAAGGGTCAGCAATGCTTTTTTCATTATGTAATCCCTGGAAACCAAGATAAGCGCTTGTGGCGCGTTTAGGACTGTTACTGAACGGTGTCAGACGGATCACAGGTAGCAATATCTGCACCATAGTTCCGAATGTCGCTCCGAATGATCATTTTAAAAGGTAGGAAGAGGGAGTTATTAGTGTAGGAGATGCCCGATAAGTGGGCATTGAAAATCGGCTGCACTATTTTGGATCGAGCGCAGATTAAAAAATGTGGGAGCAGGCTTGCCTGCGATGAAGCCGTGTCAGTCACCCTTTCAGTGACTGATCCGCCGCTATCGCAGGCAAGCCTGCTCCCACCTGTTGGTACGGTTATTTGCCGGGAGTGAGGGTCAACCTGGCTTTCCCATACACCTTGTCAAAGTTCTGCGGCTGCATCGGGAAGCTCAGGTATTGCGCCTTGAGCGACGGATCGATGCCGTTGGCATAGTTCGGGCTGGCCGGGTTGCCGGACTGGCCGATGCCGCCCTGGCCCATCATCGGTTCCGCCTGGCCGAAGTCGACAATCATGCGCAGTGCCGGCACTTGGGTGGTGTCGAAACTTTGCCCCCAATTGTACGGGGCCGGGTTCAGGGTGTTGTGGTCGCCGCCGCTGGCCAGCGGGCCGCGAATCACCTGGCCGTTGCGGTTCTTCCAGGTGGTGCTGTGCAGTTTGCCCCACTGCCAGGCCTTGTGATCGGCACCCAACTGGCTGTCGCCGGCAGTGATCGCGGCGGCCAGGCTGCGGGCGAGGATTGCCGGTTTGTCTTCTTTCTGCGGGGTGCGTACATCGTCCCAGAATGGGCTGTCTTCACGGCCCAGCAGGTGGTCGGCCTGGGCGGCGTAGGACAGGTTGGCGTTGCTGATAAAGGCTTTCCAAGTGGCGCTGTTTTCCGGGCCGAGTTCGTCGAGGAAGATCTGTTTGCTGCTTTCCTGCAGGAACAGCTCATACATCGCCGCGTCGGCGGACGTCGGCGCCAGGCGGCCGTCAAACGCCATCAGGCGACTCAGCGCTTCACGGGCCTTGGTCTGTTCG
>NZ_JAKNRV010000381.1:0-4702 GCF_023072625.1 Pseudomonas emilianonis | reverse complement strand
AGCCCAGGCCGAAACCGACGCAGGCATCCCCCGCGCCCCGCTCGAACGGCTGGAAGATGCTGTGCAATCGGTCATTGTCGACGCCCGGCCCGTGGTCGGTGATGCGCACCGTGAGGCGGTTCGCGTCGCGGCTGATATGCGCCGAAACCCGCACCGTGGTGTCCGGTCGGGTGTAGCGCACGGCGTTGCGGATCACATTCTCGAAGCAGCGGTACAGCAACTCGCCGCTGACACACGCGATAAACGGCGGGCAGGCCTGCAGGTGCACGCGACAGCCTTTGATCCCGGCCTCGAACTGCGCGTCTTCGACAATCATCGCCAGCAACTCAGTGATGTCCACGGGCTCACGCTCGATGCTTTCGGGCCGGCCTTGCAGACGGGCCAGGGTCAGCAGCGCTTCGATCAGGGTGTCCATGCGTTCGGATTCATGCTCGATGCGTTCGAGCATTTCCAGGCGCGCGGCGTCCTGGCGCAACAGGCCGATAGCCGCTTGCATGCGTGTCAGCGGTGAGCGCAGTTCATGGGAGATGTCGTGCAACAGATGCTGCTGGGCTTGCACCAGCACCTTGAGCTGGTTGGCCATGCGGTCGCAGTCTTCGGCCAGGTCGACGATTTCATCACGGCGCTTGCCCATCGAGGGCTTGACCCGGGTTTCGAAGCGCCCCTGGGCCACATCGCTCATCGCACGGCGTAAGTACGCCAATGGCCAGGCCAGGTAGTACGCCATGTAACCGCTGAACAGCGCACTCATCAGCGTGCCGATGATCAGCGGGATTTGGTGCCACGGCCTGCCGCCTTCAATACCGGGGAAGTGGGTCGAGCGCAGCGAAAGCGCCAGGCCTTCCTTGCTGATGACCGCGTGTTCATAGGCCGGCCGCGTAACGGGGGCCCCAACCAGCAACTCGCCGGCGCTGTCATAGACACCGATGGCTTGGTCCGACGGATGCTCCCATACCGCCAGAAGCTGGCCGGCCGCTTCGACACCAAATTGTTGCAGCAGCTTCTGTTCACTCGCGAGGATAGCTTCAACATGCGGGTCGCCTGGGCGGAAGCGGCCCAATTCAAGCACGCCGACCCCTACCAGAAACGTCAAGGTGGTCGCCAGCCAGAAAGCCAGAAACAGCTTCCAGAACAGCAGGCTGGGCTTGATCATTCGGCAATCAACAGGTAGCCGAGACCGCGCACGCTCTGGATCCAGGCCTTGGCATCCGGGCGCGGCCCGAGCTTTTGCCGGATGCTGCTGATGTGAACGTCGATGCGCCGGTCATAGCGGGTCAGCGGACAGCCCAGGGCGTTGAGCGACAGATCCCTTTTGCTCACCACTTGGCCGGCGCTGCGGGCCAGTTCTTCGAGCAGGCTGAACTCGGTGCTGGTCACACCCAGCTCGGCACCGTTCCACAGAGCCTGGCGCTTGCCTGGCCACAACACCAGCGAGCCGGTCTTGATCACCTCGGTGGTCGGCTGGCCCACCGCCTGCACCCTGCGCATGATGGCGCGCAGGCGTGCCACCAATTCACCCGGGGAACTGGGCTTGGGCACATAATCGTCGGCGCCGAGTTCCAGGCCGGTGATGCGATCGATGTTGTCGCCACGGGCGGTGAGCAATACCACCGGCACTTGGCTGACGGCACGGATACGCCGGAGTACCTCGATACCCGAGCGCTGGGGCAGCATGACGTCCAGCACCACAATGCTATGGCGCCCCGACAGCGCCTCGACCTCACCCTCCTCACCGGTATGCACGGCCGTGACCTCGAAGCCTTCACACGCCAGGTACTGGCTCAGCATTTCAGTCAATTCCTGATCGTCGTCGACTAGCAGTACGGAGATCATTGCGGGCTCGTCAGTGGAGTGGGGGCGCATTATCGGCCTTGCAGCAGGGATTCGGGCCAACCTTTACCTAACTTGACATTCAGTTAACCGCACCAAACGCGATGCGCTCTTATGCTGGGGGTTCACCAGTCTGGCCGCGCGGCGAATTATCCAAGCGAGCCGGCGCTGCTTGTCGATGTATTCTGGAAAAGATCTTGATGAATTTTTCGCGCCTGCTCTGCTCGGTTGCGCTGTTGCTCAACACCTCACTGGCACTCGCCCAAGGCTTCAAAATCTCCGACATTCGAATCAATGGCCTGCAACGGGTCTCGGCGGGCAGCGTATTCGGCGCATTGCCGCTGAACGTCGGCGACGAAGCGGATGACCGGCGTTTGGTGGATTCCACTCGCGCGTTGTTCAAGACCGGGTTCTTCCAGGACATTCAGTTGAGTCGCGAAGGCGACGTGCTGATTATCAATGTAGTCGAGCGCCCTTCGGTTGCCAGTATCGAGTTCGAGGGCAACAAGGCGATCTCCACCGAAGACTTGATGAAAGGCATGAAGCAATCGGGCCTTGCCGAAGGCGAGATATTCCAGCGGGCCACCCTGGAAGGCGTGCGCAACGAGTTGCAGCGCCAGTACGTCGCCCAGGGCCGTTACTCGGCGTCGGTCGACACCGAGGTCGTGGCTCAGCCGCGCAATCGGGTCGGCCTGAAAATCAAGATCGATGAAGGCCAAGTGGCCTCGATCCAGCACATCAACGTGGTGGGCAATACGGTGTTCCCCGACGACACGTTGGGCGACCAATTTACGCTGAAGACCAGTAACTGGCTGTCATTTTTCAAGAACGACGATAAATACGCGCGGGAGAAACTCTCCGGCGACCTCGAACGGCTGCGCTCCTATTACCTGGACCGTGGCTATATCAACATGGATATCACCTCGACCCAGGTCTCCATGACCCCGGACAAGAAGCACGTCTACATCACCGTGAACATCCAGGAAGGCCAGAAATACACGGTGCGCGAGGTCAAGCTGAGCGGCGAGCTGAAAGTCCCGCAAGACCAGGTCCAGTCATTATTACTGGTGCAAAAGGGCCAGGTGTTTTCACACAAGTTGATGACGACCACCTCGGAACTGATCACCCGCCGCCTGGGCAACGAAGGCTATACGTTCGCCAACGTCAACGGTACGCCTCAGGTACATGAAGAAGACCACACGGTGGACATCATCTTCAGCGTCGACCCCGGCAAGCGGGCTTACGTCAATCGCATCAACTTCCGGGGCAATACCAAGACCGACGACAAGGTGCTGCGTCGCGAAATGCGCCAGATGGAAGGCGGCTGGGCGTCGACCTACCTGATCGACCAATCCAAGGTGCGCCTGGAGCGCCTGGGGTTCTTCAAGGAGGTGAACGTCGAGACGCCGGCCGTGGCCGGGGTGGATGACCAGTTGGATGTGAACTACGCCGTGGAGGAACAAGCCTCCGGCTCGATCACTGCCAGCGTCGGCTTCGCCCAGAGCTCGGGCCTGATCCTCGGCGGGTCGATTACCCAGAACAACTTTCTCGGCACGGGTAATTACGCCAGCCTGGGGCTGACCCGTTCGTCCTACCAGAGCAAGTACAACATCGGTTTCACCGACCCCTACTTCACCACCGATGGGGTCAGCCTGGGTTACAACGCGTTCTACAGTAAGACCGACTACAACAAGTACTACGATGACGGGGTGTCTTATTACGCCATCAACAGTTTTGGCCTCGGCGCCAGCCTCGGTTACCCGATCAATGAGACCTCCCGTCTGACTTTCGGCCTGACGGCACAGCACGACAACATCGAGCCGGGCACCTACAGCGCCGACGAGATCTACGACTTCATCGAGCGCGAAGGCAAGCAGTTCACCAACTTCAAGGCCAGCGCAGGCTGGTCGGAATCAACCCTGAACAAAGGCGTACTGGCGACGCGCGGGCATTCGCAAAACCTCAACCTGATGGTGACGGTACCCGGCAGTGACCTGAGCTTCTACAAAATCGACTACACGGGGCAAACCTTCCTGCCGATCAGCAATGCCACGGCCCTGCGCTTGCACACCAAGCTCGGTTACGGCAACGGCTATGGTTCCACGGACGGGTTGCCCTTCTATGAAAGCTATACGGCGGGCGGCGAAGGCACGGTGCGCGGGTTTAAAAGCGGTACCCTCGGCCCACGCAGCACCCCGGCGACCGGGGCTTATGCCAGTGAGGGTCAGGCGTACTATTCGGACCGGGACACGGACGCGCTGGGCGGTAATATCCTGATTACCGGTGGCGCGGAGTACTTGTTCCCCGTGCCGTTCATCAAGGACAACAAATCCGTGCGCACCTCGGTGTTCTGGGATATGGGCACGGTGTATTCGGACAAGTGCTACCTGAGCACCACCCTAGGTTGCGACGGTGTGGACCTGAGCCAGATGGCCAGTTCGGTAGGGGTGGGTGTGACGTGGTACAGCCCGCTGGGGCCGCTGAGTTTCAACCTGGCTTATCCGATTCGCACACCCGATAACGCGGAAAAGCAAATATTCCAGTTTTCCATGGGGCAGACGTTCTGATTGTTTCAGCGCGCTAAGGCGCTTAGCTCCGCGCCTAAACCGAGAAAACCCCAATACAGGACATTCATCTGAAGCCACTTCCCCTCGGAAAACTCACACCGTATCTGACGGTTCAAGAATTCCGGCGAGGGTCATTCGTGCGTAAGCCGAGTATGGATTGACGATCCCGCCGCCCCGCAGAGCCGCCAGCGTGGCGCCGGGATCGTCCGCTCTCAGTGCAGGAACTTCAACCAGCCAGCCAGTGCCAGCGCGCCAAAGCAGGTCCAGCCCGAGAACAGCCAGCGCCACGCGCGTGCGCGCGGCAC